>JAYSQR010000043.1:0-8643 GCA_043721435.1 Nitrosospira sp.
CAGTTATCACAAGCCTTTTCAGGCAGCGGGCAGTTTTCAGAACAGGCCTATTTCGCTAATCAACTAAATCTGTTCGATTTTTAACCGGACACTACTGACGTTTATTCTAGCTGAAATGACCCGTACCGTTATAAATTGAGTTGAATTTCCCGTTCCTCCGCCGAAGGCTCGAAGCCACGGGTTTCGTAATATTGGAAGATCGCATTCACCACTTGATGGGGTTCATCGATCAACTGTACCAGATCCATATCTTCCGCAGAGATCATGTTCTCGGCTACCAGCAACTGACGGAACCAGTCGAGCATGCCGCCCCAGAAATCCGAGCAGACCAGGATAATCGGCATTTTCCGGGTTTTACCGGTTTGTACCAGCGTAAGCGCTTCCATCAATTCGTCCAGTGTGCCGAATCCACCCGGCATGACCACATAGGCGGTGGCAAATTTCACGAACATGTATTTGCGCGCAAAAAAATGGCGAAAAGTCTGGCTGACATCCTGGTAGGCATTGCTATGCTGCTCGTGCGGAAGTTGAATATTGAGGCCGACGCTGAGTGATTTTCCGGAATACGCGCCCTTGTTGGCCGCTTCCATGATGCCGGGGCCGCCGCCGGAAATCACCGAGAAACCCGCATCAGATAATTGCCGTGCAATCTGCTCGGCCAGTTTATAGTGGGGATGATCAGGAAGAGTGCGTGCACTACCAAAGATACTTACCGCAGGCTGGATCGAGTTGAGGCGCTCCGTCGCCTCGACAAATTCTGCCATAATCCCGAACACGCGCCAGGACTCTTTTGCTGACCAGGATTTCTCCAGCAGGTCAGCGGTCATGGTGCTGGCCAGTTTGTCTTGTGGGCTCATGCGGAAACCTTTAGAAGAATTAAATGAAAACACTACTGCTGGTTGACGGTTCATCCTACCTGTATCGCGCTTTCCACGCACTGCCGGATTTGCGCAATCGCCGCAATGAGCCGACCGGTGCGATTCATGGCGTTCTCAACATGCTGCGCCGTCTGCACAAGGATTACCAGGCTGATTATAGCGCGTGTGTGTTTGATGCAAAAGGCAAGACTTTCCGCGACGACTTGTATCCGGAATACAAAGCACACCGCCCGCCCATGCCGGATGATCTGGCAGCGCAAATCGTGCCGCTGCATGAATGCATACGCGCCATGGGATGGCCAATGCTGATAGTTGACGGAGTGGAGGCAGATGATGTGATCGGTACCCTGACGAAACTGGCCGTGCGTGAAAACATGCGCTGCATAATCTCCACCGGCGACAAGGATATTGCGCAACTGGTCAGCCCGCAGGTAACTCTGGTCAACACCATGAACAATGAAATCCTCGATGAGGCCGGGGTGCTTGCCAAATTCGGCATACCGCCGGCGCGCATGCTTGATTACCTGGCGCTGGTCGGCGATACGGCTGACAACATTCCCGGCGTGGAGAAAGTCGGCCCCAAGACGGCGGTAAAATGGCTCACGCAATATGGAACGCTGGACAATATCATCGCCCATGCCAATGAAATCGGCGGTGCGGTAGGCGATAATTTGCGCAAGGCACTCGACTGGTTGGATAAATCACGCGAGCTGCTCACCATCAAGTGTGATGTGGTGCTGCCGCTGGAATTGCATGACCTCGGCTTGAAACCGCAGGATACGGCAAAACTTGTAGAATTGTATGAGCGGCTGGATTTGAAAACCTGGCTGCGGGAACTGCGACAGGACTCAGGCGCGGAACGGAATGACCCCGTGTCTTCCGCCGCCGGATATCAGGAAGTTACTGCACGCCAGCAAATTTCTGCTGAAACAGCGCCCGCCGACTACCAAACCATACTCACCCAGTCCCAACTGGACGAATGGCTCGCACGTATCGATGCCGCACCTCTGGTTTCAGTGGATACCGAAACCACCGGCCTGGATCCAATGCAAGCACAGCTCGTCGGCATCTCGTTTTCCATCGCACCCCATCACGCTGCTTACCTGCCGCTTACCCATCGCTATGCCGGCGCGCCGCAACAACTGGCAATCAATCTCGTACTGGATGCGCTCAAACCCTGGCTGGAAGACCCGGCCAAGCCCAAGCTGGGGCAAAACCTCAAATACGACAAGCATATTTTTGCCAATCATGGCTTGCAATTGAACGGCATCGTCCACGACACATTATTGCAATCCTACGTGCTGGAATCCCACCGTCCGCATAACATGGACAACCTCGCACTGCGCCATCTGGGCATCAAAACCATCAGTTACGATGAAGTGACCGGCAAGGGTACCAGCCGCATCAGCTTTGATCAGGTGGAGATCGAGCGGGCAACGCAATATGCGGCAGAGGATGCTGACATCACGCTGCAGCTGCATCAGCACCTGCACCCGCAAATTGCCGGTGATGCCAAACTTGATCACGTTTACCGAACGCTCGAGATGCCGGTACTGGAGGTGCTGTTCGAAATGGAACGCAACGGCGTATTGCTGGACATCAAGCTGCTGGAAATCCAGAGCCGCGAACTGGGCGAGAAAATGCTGGCGCTGGAACAACGGGCATTCGCCATCGCCGGACAGCCGTTCAATCTGAATTCGCCCAAGCAGATCCAGGAAATTCTGTTCGACCAGCTCAAGCTTCCCGTCATCAAAAAAACACCGGGTGGAACGCCTTCCACCGACGAGGATGTGCTGCAACAGCTGGCGTTGGATTATCCGCTACCGCAAATCCTGCTCGATTACCGCAGTCTCGCCAAACTTAAATCCACTTATACCGACAAGCTGCCGCGCATGGTCGATGACAATACCGGGCGGGTGCATACCAATTATGCCCAGGCGGTGGCGGTGACCGGACGGCTCGCCAGCAACGAACCCAACCTGCAAAACATTCCGGTACGTACCGCCGAAGGCCGCCGCATCCGTGAAGCGTTCATCGCGCCGCCGGGTCACAGCATCATCTCCGCCGACTATTCGCAAATCGAGCTGCGCATCATGGCGCACATCGCGCAGGACGCAGGACTGCTCCAGGCCTTCGCGGCGGGCGAAGACATCCATCGCGCCACCGCCGCCGAAGTGTTTGGCGTGCCGCTGGAAGCGGTGGACAATGAACAGCGCCGCTATGCCAAAATCATCAACTTCGGCCTGATCTACGGCATGTCCGAATTCGGTCTCGCCTCACAACTGGGTATCGAGCGCGCTGCCGCGCGCGCCTATATGGACCGTTATTTTGCGCGCTACCCCGGTGTGGCGGATTACATGCAGCGCACCCGGGAGGCCGCCAAAAGGAACGGCTACGTTGAAACCGTGTTTGGCCGCAGATTGTGGCTGCCGGAAATCAACAGCCCCAACGGCAACCGCAGGCAAGGTGCGGAGCGCGCCGCCATCAACGCACCCATGCAAGGTACTGCAGCGGACATCATCAAACTCGCCATGATCGCGGTGCGCGACTGGCTGGTGCGGGAAAAGCTGCGCAGCAAACTTATCATGCAGGTCCACGATGAACTGGTGCTGGAAGTACCAAACGGCGAAATCGATACGGTAAAACGTGAATTGCCGAAACTCATGGGCGGCGTTGCCCAGCTTGATGTACCCCTGTTGGTGGAAACGGGTGTGGGACCGAATTGGGAGCAAGCGCACTAGCCCAAGCAGCATAAATTGTTGTGCGCTCTCGCTGCCTCCGTTTCCGGCAATTGCTTTATTGCTTGCTAATAGCGGGAAAATTGCCGTAAAATCACACCCTTTTCGGTTTCGGACCTTCATAAGGTATAGGCACAGACATGGTCATTATTCGACTGGCGCGGGGCGGCGCCAAGAAACGTCCGTTTTACAACATGGTGGTGGCGGATTCCCGCAACGCCCGTGACGGAAAATTTATCGAGCGCGTTGGCTTTTATAATCCCAGGGCAACCGAGGGTGAGGAAGCATTGCGCGTACAACTGGATCGCGTCACCCATTGGCAATCACAGGGTGCACAGCTATCCGACACCGTGACAAGGCTGGTCAAGCAGTTTGGCGCAAAACAACAAGCCGCAACAAGCAGCTAAGCCAAGCGAAACAGCCGAACCGATGGTGGTGATGGGGCGCATTGCCGGCCCCTTTGGCGTGCTGGGCTGGATTAAGGTTCTCCCCTTTACCGAATATGTGGATGGCCTGCTTGACTACCCGGTATGGTGGCTGGGCGAAGGTGATGGCAAGTGGCGCCAGGTAAAAGTTAGCGAGTGCAATGTTCACGGCAAGATACTGACCGCTGCCATTGAACAATGCGCTGACCGTACTGCAGCAGCACAACTAAAGGGATTGCAGATTGCGATCCCTCGCAACCAGTTGCCGACCTTGCCAAAAAACGGTAAAGATGGTTACTACTGGTCGGATTTAATCGGCCTTGAAGTAATTAATCTGCAAGGCGAACAACTGGGAAAAGTAACCGGGTTGCTGGAAACTGGCGCCAACGATGTACTGCAGGTGCAGAATCAGAAAGAGGGTGCGGCAGAAAGACTGATTCCCTTTGTCGCCCAAGTGATCGTGAAAGTAGATTTGGCAGCTTGTCGGATGACGGTGGATTGGGGCGTTGACTACTAGCCATGCCTTTCGAATTCGATGTCGTCACCCTGTTTCCGGAAATGTTCGACGCCATCGGCAAATATGGCGTAACCGGCAGGGCGAAGGAAAAAGCGATTTACCGGCTGCACACGTGGAACCCGCGTGACTTCACCGAGAATGATTATCGTACGGTAGATGATCGTCCTTACGGCGGTGGCCCCGGCATGGTAATGTTGGCGCAACCGCTGGAAAAGGCGATCAATGCAACCAAAACAAGGCAGGCAGAAAACGGGATCAACGGGACGAAAGTGATTTATCTTTCCCCCCAGGGACGGCTCCTCAACCAGGCAGTGGTGATGGAGTTAGGCAAGCTGTCGGGGGTGGTGCTGCTGTGCGGGCGCTACGAGGGCGTGGATGAGCGCCTGCTAGCACGCCAGGTGGATGATGAAATTTCTATCGGTGATTACGTACTCTCCGGCGGCGAACTGGCAGCGATGGCACTGATAGACAGTCTGGTGCGACAAATGCCGGGGGTGCTGGGTGACCCGGAATCGGCCAGCCAGGATTCGTTTGCGGATGGGCGCAAGAACTTACTGGATTGCCCCCACTACACACGGCCAGAAGTGTATCAAGGGGATGCTGTACCGGAAATTCTGATGTCCGGCAATCACGCCAGAATCAACCGCTGGCGTTTGCAGCAGGCGCTGGGCAGGACATGGCTGAGACGACCGGATTTACTGGCGTTAAAAATTGAACACGGTATGACCGAGGAAGAAAGAAAATTGCTGGAAGAATTCAAGCAGGACTACAACACCAAGCAAGCGAAACAAATTAAGGAGTAAGAAATGAACTTGATCGATCAACTTGAAACCGAAGAAATCAACCGCCTCGGCAAAACCATTCCGGATTTCGCCCCCGGCGACACCGTTGTCGTTAACGTCAATGTGGTCGAAGGCGACCGTAAACGGATACAGGCTTACGAAGGCGTGGTCATTGCCAAGCGCAATCGCGGCCTCAACTCGGCTTTTACCGTGCGCAAGGTATCCAGCGGTGAAGGCGTGGAACGGACTTTCCAGACTTATTCACCTTTGATCGCCAGCATAGAGATCAAACGCCGTGGCGCCGTGCGCCGCGCCAAGCTCTATTATCTGCGGGATCGTTCCGGCAAATCGGCGCGCATACGCGAGAAACTTCCCGCCCGCGCGACAGCAAAAAAGGCAGCGCAGAAAAGCGAATCAGCCTGAGTTGCGCCACATACCGGGCCACTTAGTGGCAGCTCTGCCCGGAAATTAAGTCTGTTGCCTGCCTGAAAGTCCTACCCTGCTGTTGCCAGCACCTGATTCCACTGGTGCTGGTGCTAGTTCTTCTGCTTGCTCTCGATTTCCTGATACCAGATATTGTAAATCTCATCCGGCCACAGTGTTTTGATCCAGACGATCACGTCATCAATTTCCTGATTGGTCAACTTGCCATTCCACGGCGGCATGCCGCCGACACCAGGCGAACCTTCCCGGATCATTTTTTCCAGCGTTGCAGTTGAGTGGTGCCAGGCATGGGCGCTGCCGTCCAGCGGCGGCGGCGGATATCTGCCGTCTGCTCCCTGCTCCCGCCAATTGGGAGTGGCCTCGCCATTCGGGCCATGACAGGATGCACAATTCGTACGGTAAACGGCTGCGCCACGCTTGATTTTCTCCGAGTCCAGCTTACGCGCCGCGATGCTCTGCGGCGTCGGTGCTGGTAATGCGGTATCGGCTGCCGCTGGCGCTGCAGTGGATGGAGTTGGTGCGGCGGGAGACGGGGCCGGAGTCGCAGCAGACGGCGGCGGCGTTACGGCAGGCGACTCCGATTTATCGCAACCGACTATCAATCCCGCCACCATGCCCAGCAGAAGCAAATAACGCGCGCTCATGATTGCTCGCCTTTCGCGTTAATCATCCTTTGTGTGCCGTGTGTAAAACCAGGACAGCGCCAACGCTGTCCGCTAGCATAATTCATCGTGCCACCTGTTATAAGAAATAGGAACTGGAAGTATTTGGAAGTGTGTCTGATGGTTGCAACGACCAACCGGGCAAGAATGGAGCGGATAAGAGTTTCGTGTTCAGCAACATGACAACAGTGATTGGAATATGGGGCTTATGCTTCTTACTTCAGTCGCATCACCGAGTCCTGGGGATCAGCCGGGCCATGACGGCTGAACACGGTCGTTCCACCTTGTTTGTCGATCAACAGCACGTTGTAGGGTTCGCTACGTGCGCCTTCCATGCCCGGGGAGCCATGCGGCATACCGGGAACGGCTAGGCCGGTGGCACGGGGACGCTCCTTGAGCAGCCGCTTGATATCCTGCGCTGGCACGTGTCCTTCGATGGCGTAGCCGTCAACCAGCGCGGTATGGCACGAGCCGAGTGCGGTGGAAATACCCGCGCGTTCGCGTGCTTCCTTGTTGCCAACATCATTGGTATTCACGGTAAAGCCGTTGGCACGCATGTGATCAACCCATTTCGCACAGCACTTGCAGGTCGGGCTCTTGTAGACCTCGACTGTTGCGGCAGCGACAAAGGATGCCGCGCCGAGCAAGGCAGCGGCGGTGAGCAATCTGGAGAAAAATATGTGCACGGATATCCTCATTTGGCTTCTGCAATAATTTTACCACGCATCCCCTTATAGTGTCCTGGTAGCGGGCAGGCAAAATTGACTGTGCCAGCCTCGGTAAATTGCCACACCAGCTCTCCGCTCTTGCCCGGAGCAACGCTTACCATGCTGGGATCGGAGTGTTCCATGTCAGGATATTGTTTCATCATCTTGGCATGCTTATCCAATTGCGCCATAGAACCGATCATCATCTCGTGCTTTTTCTCGCCGGCATTCCTGAGGACAAACTTCACCGTTTCATCCTGCTTCACTTTTATTTCGTCAGGTTTGAAACGGTTGTCGACCATGGTTATCTCGACCGTGCGTGACACCTTGCCTGGATCACCGGGCTGGCCGACCGCTACCGACCCTTCTCCGTTATCCTGATAGGCTTGGGCAACGGCACCGGCACCGGCACCGGTCGGAATCAAGCTTATTGCCAAGACAGATGCAATGAAAATATTTTTCATTTGACCCTCCTATCCATGTTCGATGGATACTTCAGCGGATTCAAAGTTCCGAATGACCGGACGGCCGCAAGATACCGCTAAAGCCAGCCGGTTGCCTTGACAGGCTGAAAAAGAATTTTCGTGAAAGCGCGGGTTACTTGGCTTCTGCGGCCATTTTCCGATGCGAAGCAGCCATGTTCATGTTTGCCTCGGCAGCTTGCTCATAAAAGCGGATCAAGGCATGGCTATGCGCCTTCAGGTCTTCAGCCTCTCTACCATAGTGATAGCTTTGTGTTTCATATTGTTCAAGCAATTTTTTGTGCTTCTGCATTTTTTCCTGCATCGTCTGGGCCATGTCTTCATAGTGCCTGGCTAACGCCTCGTGATCGGCGCGGGTCTTGGCGCTCTGCACCGCCTGGGTCATGTCCATCGGGTGGTAGCGTTCCATCTGCGCACAGGAGGCCAGTAAACCGAGAACGGCCAGGACTGCGAAGAATGTTTTTGTCTGCATGATGAGTCTCCTTATTTAGGTAAACGTCAGGTGAACGTCAAGTGAGCAAAAGAAAGCAGCGGTTTGTGCTTGTAATTCACATTCACGGCCCCAGTCGGAGCAGTGGCATAGCCTGGAACAGCGTTTATCATAGATCAAACCGGCAAAAAGTCCATTAGTTTGTCATTGAAAAGCCAGTAAGCGGACAGAAGGCAGACCACGCGCAGCACCCAGTTTCGCCAGCGCAACACAGAATCGGGGCGCTGTATTGCCAATGCTGTTCTAGCTATTCACATGTGCTATAAAGCAATCCTTACCCCTGCTTCCGGTTTTAACGAATTTCTGTCGGTCCCGGTTCTTGAGAAAACCGTGATTGCACTCGCCTTACAGTCAGACGCCGCCGGAACTATTGTGTCACCGACTGACAACCCAATTACTTTGTTCGACTATTAACCTGAGATGAGCGAGGCCCACTTTTGTGGACGGGCAAGTTGATGTTACTTTATCAACTTGTTAGGAGAATCCATGAAACGTATCCCTCGTCGTATTTTCACCGC
>JAYSQR010000044.1:0-24820 GCA_043721435.1 Nitrosospira sp.
GCGGTGAAAATACGACGAGGGATACGTTTCATGGATTCTCCTAACAAGTTGATAAAGTAACATCAACTTGCCCGTCCACAAAAGTGGGCCTCGCTCAAAGGATGCGAGCATGGAACGAATCAAGGCCGCGCGTGAGTGGTATCAGAAGTGGAGTAGCAACCCCGCCACACATACAGCATTGAAGTTGTTTAAGGCCATTAGCGGCACCGATGCCCACGTTGCCATTACACACCATCGTATTGCGCTGGCCTGCTTCGATGCCGCTCACTACAAGCCAGAGCTTGACCCCGGACAAATCTACCGCAAGGAAATACAGGCAGAAAAAAAGAAGCTAGACCAGCTTACAAGTGCTGCCCATATTTTAGCACTGAGCGCCGGGCACAACGAAAAGGGGCTGATGTGGGCTTGTCAAATAGCGGAATCAACTTCGGGGGTGCGTATTACACGCATAGAAAAGCCCGGCCCCATGGCGCTTAACTTGGTGGTTGAAAATTACTTTTCGCATCTTGAAACAGCATTGAGGGGTAAATTGCCAGAGATTCACGGTGGCCCGTGGCTGCACAGGTCTACCATTGGCAATCTTAGTTATAACAAGGCTATTTCGGCAGGTAGGCCAGTCACTATCGAAACCATGCTGGGATTCGAGTTAGCATTTTACCTTCGGATGCACACAGCCGGACGCGCCGAAGATACCATCCAGAATGGGCAGGATATGCCTGACGACGGAAACCCATACTACCCCGTAGTTGCGGCATTTTGCAGTGCTGTATGTGTAACAACATCTTGGGATGCAAAAAAGATTGGCGACAAGGTGCGAGACCTAAAAAACGTTGGACTTACTGAATGGCCAAAGGGGGTTTATTAGGTGAGAAACAGAAGGAATTAGTACGCAAGACAGCCCATATAAGCGCATAACAATAGGAACCTTCATATAAATACAAATGAGGGTTCCACAAAATGAATACCGCAATCGTTCGACACTTGCCCGTAACATCTGCCGCACAATTTCCGCCGCTTGACCAAGAAACCCGTAGCCACATTCCGACCGCGCCAGCCGCTTTCTATCTTCTACGAAAGCCGCAAACTATGCGCGCCTATGCGTGCCTTGAGAATGGCCCCATCCGCCCGATAAGAATTAATGGCCGCCTGGCCTGGCCTGTTGCTGCAATCCGTGCGCTGTTGAATGGGGGTGCCTAAAATGAAAAAAGGCCAACTCCCAATATTTGCAGAATTGACCCTTGCTGACACCGAGGATTCTACAGCAAAACCCGCCGGTAAATTCACTGGAACTGATAATCCACGACATTTGCGCGTCATTAATTCCTCATTGGTTCGACCGAGGAAACGAGAGGAAATAGACCGCATTGCGGGATGCTCAAACGGCCCGGAGTTGATAGCCGAACTTCGCCGCCGTGGTCTGGAATTTCCGTGCAACCGTGTGCCCGCAATTGACCGAGATGGGTACCCTATCCGGTTCGGAATTTACCACTTGACCGATACCGACCGGCGCAAAATAAATTCATGGCTGCGACTGCGAGATGCAGCATGAACCGCGCTGCTATCGTGATAAACCGCATCGCAACGGTGCATCCTGACTTCGCATTACTGGCCGCGCTGCTGTGCATGTTGCTGTGGGGTGCGCCGTGGTGAACGAAATCGAACGCGCCGCCGATGCGTTTCACTATCTTGATGCAGGATGCCCGCGTGATGCGTGGGTGCGTGCTGGCATGGCCGCGAAGTCTGCCGGATTAGGGTTTGATGACTTCAACAACTGGAGCGCATCCGCCGGAAATTATGCCGGTGAAAACGAATGCCGCACAGTCTGGAAATCGTTTGATGATTCTGGAGCCGTGACACCTGCGACACTTTTCCATATGGCATATGAACAAGGCTGGAAAGACCCCGCCAGAACGACCCACAACAAGCGCAACGGGAGCCGCCCTGACATACCCCTTGGCAAGGATGCGAAAGCCCCGCACAAAGCCGCTGCACAAGCCGCAAGTGCAAATGCTGTTGATGTTTGGGAACGGTGCATACCTGCTGATGTTGCCGATGCCTACATATACAGGAAGCAAGGCAAGGAGGATGGGTTAAGAGTTTATCCGGCCAGTGCGCCGCCGCTTGTTATCCGTGGGCAGAACGTAACGGGTTATCTGGCAGTCCCATGCTTGAATGGTAACGACCTGCAAACGCTGCAATTCATCCCGCCGGGGGGTGGCGATAAATTGAATTTGCCGGGTGCATCGTTCAATGATGGATTTTTCACAGTGGGCGAGATAACCGACCGCGCCTATATCGCGGAAGGTATCGGCCAAGCGTGGGCAGTGAACAAAGCAACGGGAGCCGCTGCCGTGGTATGTTTTGGTGCTGGCCGCATGATGACTGTTGCCAAGGTCTTGCGCGAAAAATATCCCGCCGCCCGTCTGGTGATAGTGCCCGACCGTGGCAAGGAAAACCAAGCCGCTGCCATTGCCGCCGCTGTTGCTGACCAGTGGGTTGCGATGCCTGATGACAAGCCCGGCAACTATGACGCATGGGATTATGCCAATGACTTTGGCACTGGTGCATTAGCCGCCCTGCTGGAACGCCCACAAGCCACGCCAATGCGGTTTAAGCTGCTATCTGGTGCTGACCTATGCAACGCGCCGCCGATGCGCTGGATGGTGCGTGGTGTGCTGCCGGTGGAAGGATTGGCCGCGCTGTTTGGTGCAAGTGGCAGCGGGAAAAGTTTCCTGATGCTGGATGTTGCCGCCGCTGTTGCCGGTGGCGATTATTCATGGTTTGACCGCCGAGTTACTCAAGCCCCTGTTACTTACGTTTGCCTTGAGGGTGAAGCCGGAATCGGAAAGCGCGTCAAAGCCTGGAGCCTGCACCACAACAAGTCCGTACCGGATGCGCTGCGCTTCATTACGCAACCTTTCGACCTGCTGAGCGATGACGTGGCAGAACTTGCCAAAGCTGTGACTGCTGGTGGTGGTGCGGGTGGGCTGGTGATACTCGACACCTTGAACCGTGCCGCGCCGGGTGCTGATGAAAATTCAAGCGTGGATATGGGAAATCTTATTGCCGCCGCCAAGCAACTGCAAACGCTAACGGGTGGGCTGGTGTTGCTGGTGCATCACACTGGCAAAGACACCACAAAGGGGCTGCGCGGGCATTCGAGTTTATACGCTGCGCTTGATGGTGCGATTGAAGTAATCAACACCGACACCCGCAAAGCGTGGAGCGTAGCCAAGTGCAAGGATGATGTGACCGGCGATGCGCACCCTTTCAAGCTGAAAATCGTAACCGTGGGCATTGATGACGAAGGCGAAGAAATCACTTCATGCGTGGCCGTGCCGGATGATTCAGGTGAAGTAAACCCGAAGAAAAATCCAACGCTTGGCACTAACCAAAAAATAGCCCGCAAGGTGCTGGGGGAGCCGCTGCGCAAATCGCCGCACATTGGCATGGAAGGCGCGCCAGCGGGAAGGCCGTGCATTAACTACGATGAAGCCGTTTCAATAGTTTCCGAGCGGATGCCCACCGATGCGAAACACCGAAAGACGCGCGCAATAAGTGCCATAAGCGGATTGGTGGAAAAAGGTTATCTAGGCATGAAGGGGGATTGGTTATGGGACATTTAATCAGTCCGCTGTTTAGCCTTCCCGGTTCCCTTCCCGTTTCCCACTCTTCTATAGAGAGAGTGGGAAAAGCGGGAAAACGGGAACTTGCCCGAAAAGTCCCGAAACGGGAAAGCCGGGAAAAGCGGGAAAGCCCGTGTCTATTGCCTTTCACTGGTGCAAAGCATGACTGACCTGTTAGGGGATGCCCTGCCCGTGGAGCGAAAGACCGACCGACCGGAAGCCGCTGCACTGCGGGAAGTCTTGCAGGCGCTGGAAACTCATTCTGCTGTTGCATGGTGCGAACGGATGAGCAGTGGAGCGGTGCGAATCGGCAAGCGGTTTGTCCGGTTTGGGTGGAAGGGTTGCCCGGACGTGCTGGGGCAATTGAAAGACGGGCGATTGCTGGGCGTGGAAGTGAAAGCAGCCAAGGGAAAGTTAAGACCAGAGCAAGCCATATTCCTTGAACGCATCCGCTGCGCTGGTGGAATTGCATTCATGGCGCGGGATTGTCTGGACGCATTCCGGGAACCTGATAGCGTTTTTTAGTTCACAGTTTCCGCCCTGATTGGAAACACTGAAAACCAATAGCGGTACGGGTTATAGCTTCATTGTGGCCACAATGTGAACAGTTTACGCAACAATAGGCACACCCCAGCCAGGAAAACGAACTACTTTAAAAGGAATCATCATGGCGCGACACTGGACATCCGAACAGAAAGCCAAGCAATCAGCCTTAATTCATTCATGGCAACCGTGGACACAATCCACGGGAGCGAAAACAGCGCAAGGCAAGGCGATATGTTCGCAGAATGTTATTGTTGGAAAGAGGAACAAGCAGAAGGCACTTGAGCAAGCCGTGATGGAACTTAATGCGGCACTGGCCAAGGTTCACGCACTTACTGTCAAGCGCACGATAAATCATTGCCGCACTAGGCAAGCTGCGTAAAAAAGGAAAATCGTTTGTCCACCGTGGACACACTAACCCAGAGAGCCGCGCCAGTGGCCAATGTAGCTTTTTCAAACTCACCCGAAAATGAAGAGTTATCCACAGAAGAGGGTTATGAGTGCTCCAGAGAGCACTCAAGGTGGCAACGTTGCCAGAGCCTGCCACAGATACCCTACCGATAACAGGATGGCGATGCCTAGGCTGCACGTTTGCTGCTGGAACGTGTATTGCCCTCACTGAAGCCGATTGAGCAGCCTGTAGCCCTATTGCTGCCCACTGGTGAGGGGTTAACCGCTCAAGGTGTGGCGATTGTGGAAGCCGTAGCCGCTGGAACACTTGCACCCGACCAAGGTGCTGCGCTGCTGACTGGGCTCGGTTCACTGGCAAGAATTAAAGAGATAGACGAACTAACCGCCCGCATCACGGTATTGGAAGGGATGAAGAATGGCAACGCTTAAACAGAGAGTAGCGGCGCTGGAAAAAATCATTGCCGCCCGGATACCTGTTGCCCCCGTGCAATTTATCTGTCTGGATATTGAGCGTGACGCTCCAGCAGAGTACGAGCGTAAACAACGGCAGATTGCGGATATAGAGGCAACAGGGAACAGGGTTATTGTGTTTAGTGTGGTTTGATACGAGGTAGCCTGGCCGCAAGTGGAAACGTTTCCACCTAAGCTTCTGTGGTTTGTGGGTGAATGATGCAATGACAGAGTTTCAGCAAAGCGAATGTGAACGAGCAGCACAGAATAACCTACCGACACTTACCGTGATTATTGGAAGGGCACGCCATGGCAACGATTGAAAGCAGACTGGCAACACTGGAACAGGTGCAACGCAAAGCCCTCCCCGAGCTGGTGTTGATTTATCCCGATGCGCAGGAAGGCGAACCGACACCCACGCAACAGGTGCAAATCGAAATGGCCGAGCGACAAGGGCGCCCGGTGCGAACGATTACGATAACCCGTGCAGAAGATGCCCCGAGATTGAAACCATCCTGATTTTTCGTGACGTGTCACAGTAAACAGGCCGCTGGTACCCCGCTAAATGGGATTTTTTTATCATATCCCAAATTGGGTAATTCTGCGAAGATGACGCAATTTAGGCGGTAGGGATTTGATGGGGTTGCCCCATAAATTCAACCTAGCCAAGCTGGTTAGCTTACCAATAGATTCAGGAAGTACGGTAAGTTTGTTGTTGCTTACATCCAAGAAAGTTAAATCGAGATTGCCAATTGATTCAGGAAGTGCAGTGAGGTTGTTACATTCTAAATACAGCACCCTCAAATTAATCAGTTTGCCGATTGATTCAGGAAGTGTAGTTAGGTTGTTGTCTATTAACATCAATGTAGTTAAAGACAAAATCACTTGTTTGTCACGCGGGAAACCCAACCAGAATCTATTTTTAAAATGATAATCTGGAATCTTATTTTTATCCGCCCAAGCAATCAACTCATCCAGCCACGCATCGTCACTCATGAATTTTCCTTTTATCCTTATTCCGTTGCGCTCCATCCGTGCAACTTGCTAGAACGACTCAGCGGGCTAAGCACAAAGTTAGCTGATTAGTTGATGAAGGTTTGGCAACCATTGCCGCCGTTTTGTATTGGTTAAAAATAAATCATTCAGCCGCGCTATTGAGAAAATGTGGTTACAAACTGGTTACATTTCATAAAATAGAAAAAATGAGCTACAAGTAAAAGCATGTAACTCCTTATTTTTAATGGTGGGTCTGGTTGGACTCGAACCAACGACCAAGGGATTATGAGTCCCCTGCTCTAACCGACTGAGCTACAGACCCGATTCGGGCACTAGATGCGGAAAGCTGATCAGCCCTCGGTATCAAGGAAACTGCGCAAGCGTTCGGAGCGCGAGGGGTGACGCAACTTGCGCAGCGCCTTGGCCTCGATCTGGCGAATGCGCTCACGGGTCACGTCAAACTGTTTACCGACTTCTTCCAAGGTATGGTCGGTGTTCATTTCGATACCGAAACGCATGCGCAGCACTTTGGCTTCGCGTGGCGTCAAAGAATCCAGGATGTCTTTGGTAACGTCGCGCAAACTGGCGTAAACCGCAGCGTCCGCAGGCGCCATCGTAGTTGAATCCTCTATGAAATCACTCAGGTGGGAGTCCTCATCGTCACCTATGGGCGTTTCCATGGAAATCGGCTCCTTGGAAATCTTGAGGATTTTGCGAATTTTCTCCTCCGGCATTTCCATTTTCTGCGCCAGCAGCGCGGGCTCCGGCTCCTGCCCGGTTTCCTGCAAAATCTGGCGCGAGATGCGGTTCATCTTGTTGATGGTCTCGATCATATGCACCGGAATGCGAATGGTGCGCGCCTGATCGGCGATGGAACGAGTGATGGCCTGCCGGATCCACCAGGTGGCATAAGTGGAAAATTTGTAACCGCGCCGGTATTCGAATTTGTCCACTGCCTTCATCAGGCCGATATTGCCCTCCTGAATCAGATCAAGGAATTGCAGTCCACGATTGGTATATTTCTTGGCAATGGAAATCACCAGCCGCAAATTGGCTTCGGTCATCTCCCGCTTGGCGCGGCGCGCCTTGGCCTCGCCAGTGGACATGCGACGGTTGATTTCCTTCAGATCCTTGATCGGGATGCCGACCTGCTTCTGCAACGCCAGCAAGTTCTGCTGCTGCTCAATAATGGCAGGCTGATAACGCTTCAGCGCGTGACTGTAAGGCTTGTCAGCTGCAGCTTCCTGCGCCGCCCAATCGAGATTGCCCTCATTTCCGGGAAATGCCTTGATGAAGTGATTGCGCGGCATTCCCGCCTTGACCACGCATAGCTCCATGATTTTACGCTCAAAACTACGCACCTCATCCACCAGTCCACGCTGGGTGTCACAAAGCTTCTCCACCATCTTGGCAGAGAAGCGGATGGCCATGAGTTCGGCTGAAATATGCTCCTGTATTTCCTTGTAGGCCTTGCTGGTCGATCCCTTTCTCGCCAACACCTTTTTCATCTCGGCATATGCCTGGTAAATCACCGTAAAACGCTCCAGCGCATCGGTCTTCAGTTTGAGCAAATTGGCACTGGCCACTGCGACACTGTCTTCGTCTTCCACGTCTTCGGCACCCAGTTCCTGCTCCAGCGACTCATCGGAAATTTCTTCGTTGACGATTTCCTGGGCATTGGGATCAAGCAATCCATCTACCAGTTCATCAATGCGCATTTCATCATGCGCTACCTTGGTGGCAAGGTCGAGAATCCCGGCTATGGTAGTGGGGCAGGCGGAAATCGCCTGGATCATGTGCTTCAGACCATCTTCAATGCGCTTTGCAATTTCGATTTCGCCTTCGCGCGTGAGCAGTTCCACCGAACCCATTTCACGCATGTACATGCGCACCGGATCGGTGGTACGGCCGAATTCCGAATCCACCGTGGAAAGCGCCGCTTCAGCTTCCTCTACCACATCCTCATCGGCTACCGTCGGCGTGGTTTCCGACATCAGCAGCGTTTCCGCATCCGGCGCCTCATCATAAACAGAGATGCCCATGTCGTTGATCATGCTGATGATGCCTTCTATCTGTTCGGCATCCAGCATGTCGTCCGGCAGGTGATCGTTGATCTCGGCATAAGTCAGGTAGCCACGCTCCTTGCCCTGTACGATCAGGTTCTTAAGACGCATGCGCCGCGCCTCAATGTCTTGCGGCGCGGCCTGTGTTTTCTCGGTATCCTGCGCCCCCCCGGTGGCACCCTTCGGCGCATTGACCTTGGCTGTCTTTGTGATACGTGGCTTCAACTCCTTGACTGCCATTACCGCCTTGGCGATCTCGGCTACACTGACTGATGCCTTTGCGGCTTGCGGAATTCCTTTCTTCGGCGTTCCGACAGCTTTTTTTGCCAGTATTTTTTCTGCTGCCTTTAGCGGCGTTTTAACCGTTTTCTTTGTTTCCTTTTTTGCCACCGCCCCGGTTTTATCCGCGCGACGGTTTGCCGACGCGGCCGCTGGAACTGCTGCCTTTGTTCTCGCTTTTGTCGCCGCTTTTACCTGCGTTTTTGCCTTTACCATGTCGATTCCCAAATAATATGGACGCTTGAATCTAAAAAAGTTTTGATTGTATCAAAATTCAGCGGCACTGTTCGCCTGGTTACCCTCAAGATGCCATTAATCTCTGATATTCCTGCTTTTCCTCTGCGGTGAGCGCGCTCAGGGACTTGCTGTGCAACTCGGTCATACGTTGCTTGCGCTGTATTTCCCGCAATCGTGCCAGCGCCCCGGAAAATTCCGCCTCCAGGTCGATGCTGTCGTCCCAAGCAAGAGTCTCGCTCTCAGCCTTTTCCAGCAGCGCACGATGAGGGCTATCGTGGAAATAAGTGATCACTGAAGGTATCGCCGTACTTTCCGCCATATGGGGGCAGGTGTCGATAAATTCAACTAGTGCCACCACTGCAGCCATTTCTTCGGCGTATTCACTGCGCCCCACGAGCAGTTCTCTTTCGAGCTTGCGGGCATAGCCTGGATCGTGCAGCAACACCTGCAGCAACCAGCGATAGGGTGAGGCGGGCTGTGGTCGTGGCGCTCTTGCGCGGGATGGGGAAGAAGAAACACGCCTGATCTGCAACAAGTCCTCCAACTCTCCCTGGCTGGCGCCACTGAGTTCAGCCAACCGCTTTAGCAACATCAACGCGAGCGTCGGCGCAGTAACTTGTGCCAGCAGTGGCCTTATCTCCTGCACCAGTTTGGCGCGACCCTCACTGGTTTGCAGGTCAGTGTGCGCCGACAACTCCTTGAACAGGAAAACGGATAGGGGCAGTGCCCGGTCGAGCAGTCCCTCGAAAGCCTCCTTGCCGGACTTGCGAACATAGCTGTCCGGGTCTTCGCCCTCGGGCAGGAACAGAAAGCTGAGACTCTTGCCGTCCACGAGTTGCGCCAGGCTGTTTTCCAGCGCGCGCCATGCTGCCTTTCTGCCAGCGTTGTCGCCATCGAAACAGAACACCACATTATCGGTCTGACGCAGAAGTTTCTGCACGTGGTAAGGCGTGGTGGCAGTGCCCAGCGCAGCCACGGCATAATCGATGCCATGCTGCGAGAGTGCCACCACATCCATATATCCCTCCACCATCACCACCCTCCCCGCCTCACGGATCGCCTTGCGTGCGCCGAACAGGTTGTAAAGCTCGTGGCCTTTCTCGAACAGCGGTGTTTCGGGAGAATTGAGATATTTGGGCTCACCCTGCTCCAGCACGCGCCCGCCAAAACCCACAATCATCCCTTTCTGATTGAGGATCGGAAACATGATGCGATCGCGGAAACGGTCATAGCGCTTACCGTCATCGCTCTCAATCACCAACCCTGCCTCAACCAGCGGATCCGTCGGCATTTTTGCCTGGTAATCAGGAAATGCCGCAGCCAGATTCTGCCAGCCGGCAGGCGCGTAACCAATCGCAAAGCGGGCAGCGGTCTCGCCCGTCAGGCCGCGTTTTTTCAGATAAGCAATGGCACTTTCAGAATGCTTGAGCTGTTCCCGATAAAACCGCGTAGCGGTGTTCATCACTTCAAACAAATCCTGTGAGGAATTCCCTGTTCTCTGTCCTCCAGATTCAGCCATTCCGGGACGGGATTCCGGCTGCTGCAGCGGAACTTGCATGCCGACGCGATCCGCCAGATCATTCACTGCCTCAATGAAATTCAGGCCACCGTACTCCATCATGAAACCGACGGCGCTACCGTGCGCACCGCAACCAAAACAGTGATAGAATTGCTTGGTGGGACTCACCGTGAACGAAGGCGTTTTCTCACTATGAAATGGGCAACAGGCGCTGTAATTTGTACCCGCTTTCTTGAGCGGCACGTGACGTTCGATGACATCGACGATATCTACGCGGTTGAGCAAATCCTGAATGAACGACTGGGGGATCATTTATGGGTGCTTCTAAAAATTCAAAGCTCTAAACAAGACGAGGCAGGAACAGAAAATGTAGACGCAGCATATGACGGATATGTAAAGAAACATTTTTTGTGAGCAACGAAGTATTGTGACGAAATCTGGATTTTTAGAGGTGCCCATATGGGGAATGAAGCCAATAATATTCAAACGAAGCACGAGACAAGCCTGTCTGATTATAGGGCAATTTCTGAGGACACGAAGAACAGGGTCCCGCAGCGGGAACACTTGTCGCTAAAATCTTCTACGCGGATACTGAAATAGCTGCTGAAACAGGAAGATACGATCGGTCTCAAGTAGAAAGCTTTGCCCTGACCAGTGCAGACACCTTGCCCATGTCGGCACGTCCAGCGAGCTTAGGTTTGAGCAGCGCCATCACCTTGCCCATGTCTTGCTGCCCTTGGGCGCCGGTAGCGGCAATGGCTTCGGCCAGCGCGCCCTCTACTTCGGCGTCACTCAATGCTTGCGGCATATAAGTCTGCAATACGCCCACTTCATACTTTTCGGCATCAGCCAGATCCTGCCGCTGCGCGGCCTCGTACTGACTGATGGAATCCCTGCGCTGTTTGAGCATTTTCTCGATCACCGCAACTACGGCGGCATCGTCCAACTCAATGCGCTCGTCCACCTCGCGCTGCTTGATCGCAGCCTGCAGTAACCGGATGGCGTCGCGGCGCTTGGTGTCGCCCGCACGCATCGCGGTTTTCATGTCTTCAGTGATCTGCTGTTTGAGGCTCATATTGAATGCTGTTTATTGCTGCGGAACCCAGCTTGACGCCAGGCGCTGCACATCTTGCTGGAATGACTAGTAAAGTTTCGGCGGGAGCAGTTGACTGCGCAGGCGCTTGTAAGTACGTTTGACCGCGGCTGCAAGCTTGCGTTTGCGTTCGGCGGTGGGTTTTTCGTAAAACTCTCTGGCGCGCAGCTCGGTAAGCAGCCCGGTTTTTTCTATGGTACGCTTGAAGCGGCGCATGGCTACTTCAAACGGCTCGTTTTCCTTAACTTTAATAGTGGTCATGAAGATGCAGTCCTTTCCTTAAAAATATTAGTCGAAGAGTGTAATGTGAAGAAAGCCCAGCATTATATCAGCATGAATCTTATTGTAAAAGAGTAATTCCTCCATCACTCCCTTGCTTGTACTCGGTATCGAAACCTCCTGCGACGAAACCGGCATCGCGCTCTACCATACAGAGCGCGGCCTGTTGGGCCATGCGCTGTATTCGCAAACGGAAATGCACAGCGAATACGGCGGCGTGGTACCGGAACTCGCCTCGCGCGACCACATCCAGCGGGTATTACCCTTAATCAAGCAGACCCTGGCAGCAGCAAAGCTGGAACTGCAAGATGTCGGCGCGGTTGCCTACACCCAAGGCCCGGGGCTGGCGGGGGCGCTGCTGGTGGGAGCCAGTGTCGCTGCGGCAATGGGTTTCACGCTCAAGGTTCCAGTGCTAGGCATCCACCATCTTGAAGGACATCTCCTGTCCCCGCTGCTGTCCACCCCTGCACCGGTTTTCCCATTTGTGGCGCTGCTGGTTTCCGGCGGCCATACCCAGTTGATGAAAGTGAGCGGCGTCGGTCGCTACAAACTGCTGGGCGAAACCGTGGATGACGCGGCGGGTGAAGCCTTTGACAAAACCGCGAAACTGCTGGGACTGGGTTATCCCGGCGGCCCGGCGCTGTCAGAACTCGCCGAAGAATTTTCCAGATCAGGCAAACCGAAGCAGTTTAAACTTCCCCGCCCCATGCTCCACAGCGGTGATCTTAATTTCAGTTTCAGCGGCCTGAAAACCGCCGTGCTGACGCTGGCAAACAAACATGGCATCACGCAGCAAACCCGAGGCGGCATCGCGCTTGCCTTTCAGGAAGCGATGGTGGAGGTGCTGACGGAAAAATCGCTGGCGGCGCTGACCCAGACCGGCCTCACCCAACTGGTGGTTGCAGGCGGTGTGGGTGCTAACCGTCAACTGCGCGCAAGTCTCTCCCGCCGTGCAGAAGAGATGGGAGCGGTCGTTTTCTATCCCGAACTTGAGTTCTGCACCGACAATGGCGCCATGATCGCATTCGCAGGCGCAATGCGGTTGCGAGAATCTGGTGCCGATAGTCATCAACAGTCGGGGAGTTTTACGGTAAGGGCGCGCTGGGATCTGGAACTGTTGGAAACACCTTAGCCACTCTTGCCGATACGCGCTTCCTTGCCCGCAATCAGATTGGAAATGTTCGACTTGTGCCGCCAGATGAGCAGCAGCGACATGATGAGAACCGCCAGGGCATTCATCTCAAAGCCGAGAAAAAAAACCGCATAAAGCGGCGCCAGCGCGGCCGCCGTCAATGCAGCCAGTGACGAAATGCGCCAGACCGCCGCAACCAGAATCCAGGTCGCAATCGCCAGCAACCCCATCCCCAGGTTCAATCCCAACAGTACCCCCACTGCCGTCGCCACACCCTTGCCGCCTTCGAAACGCAGGAATACCGGGAATACATGGCCGAGCAGAACTGCCAGCGCTACTGCAGCAACCACTTCGCCACCCAGCCCCGAGGTGACCGCGAAATGTTGCGCCAACGTTACCGCCAGCCAGCCCTTGCCGGCATCACCCAGCAGCGTCAGCACTGCCGCCGCTTTCTTGCCGCTGCGCAACACATTGGTAGCGCCGGGATTTCTCGAACCATAAGTGCGCGGATCGGGCAGCTTGAAAATCCAGCTCGCCACCAGCGCAAAGGAAATGGACCCGAGCAAGTACGCCAGCAGTATGAAAACCAGCATCGTCATTGCGATTAGCGCCGCCTCTGCAAATAGAATAGAATCCCGTTGATTCTACGTGAAAATCGCCTGCTGACGAAGCAACCCCGCACGCTTCAATCCCTTATGGGCACCTCTAAAAATTCGAAGTTTTAAACAAGATGAGGCGGGAACAAAGAATGTAGACGCAGCATATGGTTGATATGTAAGGAAACATTCTTTGTGAGCAACAAAATATTGTGACGAAATCCGGATTTTTAAAGGCGCCCTCATGGATATCATTTTTCTGCACGAACTCAAGGCCAAAACCCTGATCGGCATTTACCCGTGGGAACGCGAGGTCGCGCAGACCATCCAACTCGACCTGGAAATTGCCATGCCGACCAGCCATGCCTGCCAGACCGACAATTTTGAGGACGCGCTGGATTACGCTCTCATCGTCAAACGCATCAACGAAACCCTTGCGCAAAAACATTTCTCGCTGCTGGAAGCCCTGGCCGAACACATCGCCCAAATTATTCTGACGGAGTTCAAAGCCCCGTGGGTAAAAGTCAGCGTGGCGAAACTCGGTATGATACGCGGCGTGAAAAAATTGGGGATATGCATTGAACGCGGGTCAAAGTCCGGGTAGACTTGCCGCTTGCGGCAACATGAAAGGTGATGTCAGGGAACTACATCAACTGGCGAGAACGCATGCTGCCGCGACAGCGCAAACTATTTGAATGATGGTTGGCGGATATTATGACGAAATCCAGATTTTTAGAGGCGGCCACATTATCTCATCGCGTCAAGATTAGCCTGTGCATCGGCATTCCCCTGCGTAGCGGCTTTCTTGAACCACTCTCTGGCCTTGGCAACATCCTTGGGCACGCCCTCACCTGCGTAATACATCACCCCTAGATTATTCTGGGCATCGACATTCCCCTGCTCAGCAGATTTCCTGAACCATTCCACGGCTTTGGCTTCATCTTTGGCCACGCCCTCACCATTGGCATACATCAAGCCGAGATTGAATTGTGCCTCGGCATACCCCTGAATAGCGGCGCGGTAGAACCAGCCTGCTGCTGCGGCAGGGTCGTTATCCATGATCTTGCCTGAAGCACCCTTGGTTACGATCTCGCCTGTGTAATACATCACACCGAGGCCGTTCTGCGCTTTGGCATTTCCTGCATCCGCATCTTTTCTCAATTGCAGAAACTTTTCTTCCGGCGTGGGCCCTTCCGTCTGCGCGGAAGGTATGATCTTGTTCATCAGCTCAGACTTCTCTTCTGCTGATAACCCCTCCGTCAGCACCGATGGCAGTTCTTTTTCTGTCGTTATCTCACCCATCGGCACCGATGACGCGCCTGTTTCAGGCTTATCGTCGGGAGCTTTCTCACCGCAACTGGCAAGCGACAACAACAGAACAGCAGAAAATAAAATTGTGGGGACATTCATCTGGCATTTCCTTTCATTGCTGGCAGTTCCGTTACAGGCTGTAATACATATCAAACTCGACCGGATGGGTGGTCATGCGAAAGCGCGTGACTTCCTCCATCTTCAGCTCGATATAGGCATCGATCATGTCGTTGGAAAATACCCCGCCACGGATGAGAAAGTCGCGATCCTTGTCCAGACTGTCGAGCGCCTCATCCAGTGAGGCGCAGGGATTCGGAATCCCGGCTGCTTCTTCGGGCGGCAAATCGTAAAGATTCTTGTCCATCGGGTCGCCCGGATGGATCTTGTTCTGGATGCCGTCAAGCCCGGCCATCATTAACGCAGTGAAAGCAAGGTAAGGATTGGCAGTGGGATCGGGGAAACGCACTTCAATCCGCCGCCCTTTAGGGCTGTTGGCGTAGGGTATGCGCACTGCGGCTGAGCGGTTGCTGACCGAATAGGCAAGATTGATCGGCGCTTCAAAACCAGGTACCAGGCGCTTGTAGGAATTGGTGCCGGGGTTGGTGATGGCATTCAGGGCCTTGGCGTGTTTGATAACCCCGCCGATGTAATACAAAGCCATTTCAGACAGTCCAGCGTAGCCGTTGCCGGAAAAGAGGTTCTGTCCACCCTTCCAGATTGACTGATGGACATGCATGCCGGAGCCGTTGTCGCCGACTATCGGCTTGGGCATGAAAGTCGCCGTTTTGCCGTAAGAATGGGCAACGTTGTGCACCACGTATTTGAGTATCTGCGTCCAGTCGGCGCGCTGCACCAGACTGCCGTACTTGGTGCCGATTTCGCACTGACCGGCAGTCGCCACTTCATGGTGATGCACTTCCACTTCCACACCCATTTCTTCCAGTGCAAGGCACATGGCGGAACGGATATCATGCAATGAGTCCACCGGAGGAACCGGGAAGTAACCGCCTTTCACCGCAGGGCGATGGCCGATATTGCCGCCTTCGTATTTTTCCATCGAACTCCAGGCCGCCTCCTCGGATTCAATTTTCACCGAACAGCCGGACATGTCGGTATGCCAGGTCACGGAATCAAAAATGAAGAATTCTGGCTCGGGACCGAAATAGGCCGTATCACCTATGCCGGTGAACTTGAGATAGGCCTCACCGCGCTTTGCCAGCGAGCGCGGATCGCGGTCGTAACCCTTGCCGTCAGCCGGTTCCACCACATCACAGGTGAGAATCAGCGTGGCCTCATCCATGAACGGATCCATATTAGCGGTGTCAGGGTCGGGCATCAGCAGCATGTCGGAAGCCTGGATACCTTTCCAGCCGGCAATGGAGGAGCCATCAAACGCGTGACCATCCTCAAACCGGTCGGCATTGAATGCATGGGCCGGAACGGTTACATGCTGCTCCTTGCCGCGGGTGTCGGTAAAGCGTAGATCAACGAACTTGACTTCGTTGTCCTGGATCATTTTCAGAACGTCGGCTACCGCCATTTTTCTCTCCAGACTAAGGTTATGGTTTTACAAAACAACTGCACAGCCGATTATATCAGCACGCACGATGCTGTTATCTGAAACAAGTTAATGAATTTCTGTATTTTGCCAGCAACGCGCTCCACGGAAAACTTGTTCAGCGGTTCCCTGACACCAATTGCAAAAATGGAATAACATTACACTTTTCAATCAACGCTGGCGTAGACGACTATGGGAATCATCACTGCAATACTCGAGAGGGCGCAGCAACGCGCCAAGGAAATGGAGCTGCCATACGAGGGCGCACTGCTCCCCGCTGAAGCATTCACCCTGCTGCAGCAAGCGCCCGGCGCCAAACTGGTGGATGTGCGCTCCAGAGCCGAATGGGACTGGGTGGGAAGAATTCCGGGCGCAATCGAAATTGAATGGCAGACCTACCCCGGTATGCGCACCAACCCGGATTTTCTCACTTACCTGGAAAGCCAGGTGGATAAGGAAGCATTGGTGATGTTCCTCTGCCGCACCGGCGGGCGCTCGCACCAGGCCGCTGCAACTGCTACTGGGGAGGGGTATCCGGATTGCTACAATATTCTCGAGGGTTTTGAGGGTGACAAGGACGCAACCGGCCATCGCGGCGCCAAAGGCGGATGGAAAGCGGCAGGATTGCCGTGGGTACAGGGCTGAGGCAATAACTTCCTAAGCTGCCGACCACTGCACCACTCCGGAATAAGCCGTCGCCAGCACGATCAGCCCGAACACGATGCGATACCACGCGAACACCGTGAAATCGTGATGGCTGATAAAACGCAACAACCCCCGCACTGCCAGCAGCGCGCTGATGAATGAGGCGACGAAACCGACCATAAACATGCTGATATCATCAAATTGCAGAATTTCATGATGCTTGTAAACATCATAGAAAGTGGCGGCGAACATGATGGGAATCGCCAGGAAAAAGGAAAACTCGGTGGCGGCCTTGCGTGACAGGCCAAAAAACAAGCCGCCGATGATGGTGGCGCCGGAGCGCGAAGTACCCGGTATCAGCGCGAGACACTGCACCAGTCCCACCTTCAGCGCGTGCTTCCAGTCCATGTCTTCCACCCGCTCGACATCCACCACATGCTTTCTGCGCTCGGCCCACAGTATCAGCACGCCACCAATGACGAGCGCCAGCGCCACCGGCACCGGATGAAACAGATATTGCTTGATGGTCTTGATGAACAGCAGACCCAGAATCGCGGCGGGCAGAAATGCGATGAAAAGATTCAGC
This sequence comes from Nitrosospira sp., assembly GCA_043721435.1. GTDB lineage: Bacteria > Pseudomonadota > Gammaproteobacteria > Burkholderiales > Nitrosomonadaceae > VFJL01. The sequence goes on from JAYSQR010000044.1 coordinate 17,325, forward strand.
ACAAAGCGGTTTGCATCCACACTTGAACCGATACCTGCCACCACCTCGCCGATCTTGGCGCGGTATTCCCAGCACACTGCCAGGATTGCGCCCAGTTGAATCACAATCGCGAACACCTTGCCTTTCTCGTCATTGACGTCGAGCAGATCGCCCACCAGGATAAGATGGCCGGTGGAGGAAATCGGCAGAAATTCGGTCAGTCCCTCGACTATGCCGAGAATCAGCGCCTTGGTGAGTAACAACCAATCCATGCGTATTTTTTATTCACTTGTAAAGCGGCATTATATCTTCTGAGGTCGCAAGCGGGCGCCGCACTTGTCATTGCGCGCGGAAAAGGATTAAATCCCCCCATCTCGGACCACGCAGGAGCGGCTTCAGCCGCGAATGGTAGCTGCCATTATGAGCCTTAAAATTCTGGTTGTCGGCGCCGGCGCCACCGGCGGTTATTTTGGCGGACAGCTCGCGCAGGCCGCGCAAAGCGGTCGCGCGGATGTCGCAGTGACTTTTCTGGTGCGCCCCATGCGTGCCGAAATCCTCAAGGAAAATGGGTTGAGGATCGAAAGCCCGCAGGGCAGTTTCAAGTTGGCAGTGCGCACCGTGCAGCACACCGAACTGAAGTGGGAATACGACCTGGTGCTGCTTGCCTGCAAAGCCTATGACCTCGAAGCAGCGATACTTTCGGTCTATCCTGCGATTGGACCCGACACGCTGATCCTGCCGATACTCAACGGTCTGGCACACTTTGACCGGCTCGATGCGGAGTTCGGTGCGCGCCGCGTGCTGGGCGGCTGCTGCTATCTGAATGGCGCGCTCACGCCTGATGGGGTGATAAAACTGCTGAGCGACCTGCATGGCATCACTTTCGGCACGCGCGCGGGCAATGTCGCACATGCCCAAGCTGTGCTTGAGCATGTGCAGGCGGCGTTCGAGCAGACTCCGGTCCGAGTGCAGTATTCCGCAACGGTGTTGCAGGCGATCTGGGAAAAGTATGCGTTTCTCGCCGCCTTTGCCGCCATGACCTGTTTGATGCGGGCTGCGGTGGGCGACATCATGGCCGCTGATGATGGCGAGACTTTGATGCTGCGCCTGCTAGTCGAATGTGAGGCGGCGGCGCAGCATGCCGGCTATCCGCTGCGCCCCAGCATCATGGCTCACAGCAGGAAAATACTGACGGACAAGAGCTCGCTCATGACTGCTTCGATGCTACGCGACCTGGAATCCGGCGGCAAAACCGAAGGCGAACACATTGTCAACGACATGCGCCGCCGTGCCATCGCGGCCGGCAGCGATGCAACCCTGCTTGCGGTGGCCTGGGCGCATTTGCAGGCCAGGGAAGCGCGGCTGACGCGTGAAAACAAAGCGGTGGCGAGTAATTAAACTTTAGGAAAATCTGATTATTGAGCTTTTCATAATTGAAAACAACATTTGAAACGAGTGCCCCAGTAAACGAAATTCATCAATTCGTCATTCCCGCTTGCGCGGGAATGACGGCTACGGTAATGGTAACTGTCATGAGTTATGTAAAGATCAATAATCAAACCTTGCTGTAAATCTCCGCCCCCTGCTTGACGAATTCGACAGCTTTTTCTTCCATGCCCTTTTCCAGCGCCTCGGCCTCGCCCATGCCCTGGCTGGCGGCGTAATCGCGCACGTCCTGGGTGATTTTCATTGAACAGAAATGCGGCCCGCACATGGAACAGAAATGGGCAAGTTTGGCACCTTCCTGCGGCAGGGTTTCGTCGTGGAATTGTTTTGCCTTGTCGGGATCGAGACTGAGGTTGAACTGGTCGTCCCAGCGAAACTCGAAACGCGCCTTGGACAGCGCGTTGTCGCGGATTTGCGCACCGGGGTGGCCTTTTGCCAGGTCGGCGGCATGCGCGGCAATCTTGTAGGTGATGATGCCGTCTTTCACGTCATCCTTGTCGGGCAGGCCCAGGTGTTCCTTGGGGGTGACGTAGCACAGCATCGCCGTGCCGTACCAGCCGATCATGGCGGCACCGATGGCGGAAGTAATGTGGTCGTAGCCGGGCGCAATGTCGGTGGTCAGCGGACCTAAGGTATAGAAAGGCGCTTCGGCGCAGTATTTCAGCTGCAGCTCCATGTTCTCCTTGATCAGGTGCATCGGCACATGGCCGGGGCCTTCGATCATCACCTGTACATCGTGCTTCCATGCTACCTGGGTCAATTCGCCAAGGGTTTGCAATTCCGCAAACTGGGCTTCGTCGTTGGCGTCATAAATCGAGCCGGGACGCAGACCGTCGCCCAGTGAAAAACTGACGTCATAAGCTTTCATGATTTCGCAGATTTCCTCGAAGCGGGTATAGAGGAAACTTTCGCGGTGATGCGCCAGGCACCACTTGGCCATGATCGAGCCGCCGCGCGAGACGATGCCGGTCATGCGTTTGGCCGTCATCGGCACGTAAGCAAGGCGCACCCCTGCATGAATAGTGAAGTAATCCACCCCCTGCTCGGCCTGTTCAATCAGGGTGTCGCGAAAAATTTCCCAGGTAAGATCTTCCGCCTTACCGTTCACCTTCTCCAGCGCCTGATAAATCGGCACGGTGCCAATTGGGACGGGGCTGTTGCGGATGATCCACTCGCGCGTTTCATGAATATTCTTGCCGGTGGAAAGATCCATCACCGTATCGCCGCCCCAGCGGATGGCCCAGGTCATTTTCTCGACTTCTTCCTGGATACTGGAACCCAGCGCAGAATTGCCGATGTTGGCGTTGATTTTCACCAGGAAGTTGCGACCGATGATCATCGGCTCGGATTCAGGGTGGTTGATATTGAGCGGAATGATGGCGCGGCCGCGTGCCACTTCATCGCGCACAAACTCCGGCGTGATCTGTTTGGGCAGCGAAGCGCCAAAATCATGCCCGGGATGCTGGCGCGTCAGCAATTCGCGCTGCCGTGCGCCGAGTTCTGCGCAACGCTGATTTTCGCGAATGGCAATGTATTCCATTTCCGGCGTGATAATGCCGTGGCGGGCGTAGTGCATTTGCGTCACGTTCGCCCCTGCCCGGCCGCAACGCGGCTGGCGTTGCAGATTGAAGCGCATTTCCGTGAGTCCGGCATCGGCCAGGCGCTCCCGACCATAAGCGGATGCCGGAGCGGAAAGAACTTCGGTGTCGCCGCGCTGGTCTATCCATTGCTCGCGCAGCGGCGGCAAGCCGGAGCGGATATCTATCTTCGCCGCAGGGTCGGTGTAGGGGCCGGAAGTGTCGTAAACGTAAATCGGCGGATTTTTCTCCGCACCCATGCTGGCGGACGTATCGGCTTGGCTGATCTCGCGCATCGGCACCTGAATGTCGGGACGCGGGCCCTGCACATAGACTTTGCGCGAGTTGGGCAGAGGCTTGACCGCCGCTGCATCAACCTGCGCAGTCTGGCTTGAAAACGGGATGGAAAATTGCGCGGGATTAAAAACTGTTGCATTCATTGATACGCTCCTTGAGGTGCCATAAAAGGAGCGGGATAACGAATCCCAGCTTCCCTACGGCGGCATTACCCGTGTCAGGTGTTAAGGGACTGTCTCACCGGTCTCCCGGACGATTCCGGAAGCGGACCCCTAGCTGATGCTGTGAAGCTAATGGAAATGTGGAATAATTGCAAGATTGTAACCACAAAAATAGGCATGGAACCGGAAATGGATCTCGAACAGACCCGCTACAACATGGTGGAGCAACAAATCCGTCCATGGGACGTACTCGATCAGAAGGTTCTCAGCCTGTTATTCGAGCTGCGGCGCGAGGAATTTGTCCCCGCAGTCTATCGCTCGCTGGCATTTGTGGATATGGAGATCCCGCTGGGACACGGCGAGGTGATGCTCGCGCCCAAGATGGAAGCGCGCATCCTGCAGGAATTGCAGATAAAGAAAACCGACCGCATCCTGGAAGTCGGCAGCGGCAGCGGCTACCTGACCGCATTGCTGGCACGGCAGGGGGAACATGTTTACAGCGTTGAAATCGTGCCGGAACTGAAAGCCATGGCAGAAAAAAATCTGCAGGCGCACGGCATCAGCAACGTGACGCTGGAACAAGGCGATGCCGCCCACGGCTGGTCTGGCCACGGGCCTTATGACGTGATCGTGCTGACCGGCTCCACCCCGGTCTTGCCGGAAGCATTTCAGAAAAGCCTCAAGACCGGCGGACGCATGTTCGCGATAGTGGGCGATGCGCCGGTGATGGAAGCCGTACTCGTCACCTGCGTGGCGCAGGAGAAAGAAGCGGGTGTGTACAATACGATCACTCTGTTTGAGACCTGCATTCCCCCGCTCAAAAATGCGCAGCAGCCGGAACGATTTGTTTTCTGATGGCGGATCAACTTCCGCAAGCCGAAAGCTACTGACAACCTGGCGCTTAAGCTGACCTTGAGCGAATGATGGCTCCACTATTGATCTTTACATAACTCATGACAGTTACCACTACCGTAGCCGTCATTCCCGCGCAAGCGGGAATCCAGACAATTAACAATGCTCACACATAGTGGGACAACACCCCAAACGCGGCTTCGGCCATTACGCGGAGATTTGATGACAACCTGGATTCCCGCTTGCGCGGGAATGACGAATTGATGGATTTCGTCTACTGGTGCACTCGTTTCAAATATTGTCTTCAATTATGTAAAGCTCAATAATCTCCCGATAGCACAAGGCAACCTGGAATCAAATTGAAAATTCCGCAATACATTTATGCGCTGCTGATTGTCGCAGCGGTTCTACCTGCGCCGCTGCACGCTGCCGACCTGATGGCCGTTTACCGCGAGGCGCTGGAACAGGATGCACAGTACAGCGCCGCCCGCGCCGCATATCAGGCAGCTCAGGAAAAGCTGCCGCAGGGCAGAGCTGGATTTCTCCCCAATATCACGTTTACAGGAAATCGCCGCAGACAGCTGATAGAAGCAGGCTCAAATCCTGAAAGAACGATCGATGCCCAAGCCTTGACCGTCACGGCCACCCAGCCGATTTACCGCAAAGAAAATTTTGCGATCTACGAACAAGCGAAAATCCAGGTGCTGCAGGCAAACTCGCAACTCATCCTGGCATCGCAGGACCTGATCCTGCGTGTGTCACAAGCATATTTCGATGTGCTGACCGCCCAGGTAAACGTGGAAGTGGCGGAAGCCCAGAAAAAAGCCATCGGTCAACAACTGGCGCAGGCTAAGCGCAACTTCGAGGTGGGCACCGCCACCATCGTTGACACCTATGAAGCCCAGGCCCGCTCTGACCTGACCGCTTCGCAGGAAATCGCCGCCCGCAACGAACTGGAAGTCCGTAAACGCGCCCTGCAGCAGATCATCGGCCGCTTTCCCGATAACCTCGCACGCGCAAACGAAAACTCCTCCGATCTGCTCAAGCTGAGATATGCCAATATGGATGAGTGGATTAATGTCGCCGAACAGAATAACCTGCCGTTGAAAATCCAGCAGGCGGCCTACGATATCGCGACGCAGGATATAGAACGCGCCCGGGCCGGGCATTACCCGACTCTCGACTTGGTCGCCCTGTACAGCGATCAGAAAGGTGTTGGTGCCGCGATTGTCGGCACGGGATTCAATATTACTACCAAAGAAATAGGACTCCAGCTCGCTGTTCCCATATTCCAAGGCGGCGCAGTGCAGTCGCGAGTGCGAGAAGCGCTGGCTAATCAGGAAAGAGTGCTGCAAAATCTGAACAACGCCCGGCGCAACAGCGCAATGCAAGTAAGCCAGCAATACCTCAACGTCAACAGCGGCATTGCCCAGGTGAAGGCGTTGAAACAAGCAGTGGTATCCAGTCAGAGTCAACTGGATTCAACCATACTTGGACAGAAAGTGGGCGTCAGGACCGAAGTGGATGTGTTAAACGCTCAGCAATCGTTTTATTCCGCACGGCGCGATCTTGCCCGTGCACATTACAGCCTCCTCATGTCAAAACTGAGGCTGGAAGCGGAAGTAGGTGAGCTGGATGAAGACGCCCTGATAGCGGTAAACGACATGCTGCGCTGATGGAGATGGTGTCTCCCCGGGCCGGGCGCAGAAAAAAGACAAGAAGAGTTCGGTAAGGTCTGATCAGGTCTCCCGTTCGCCAGATCATTAAATCTATTCGCTGTTCGCCCTGAGCTCGTCGAAGGGTCGAACCATGAGACCTAATCAGGTATGCCTTAGCCGCTCTCCTTAACTCCATCCCCATACTCTTTTTGCCAAACAACAGCAATGGCGGTTATCACCAGCAACAGATAAAGAATCACCCTGAAAAAAACCAGCGTCTCCACCAGTCCCGCCACAAAAACAAAACACACCAGAGTTGCTCCCAAAGTAGTTAGCTGGCGTGCTCGTAGCGTTTGAAACCAGCTCCAGAGGAGAAAAGCATAAGTCAGCAGACCAAGCGCGCCGATCTGCATTCCGATCTCAATCCAGTCATTATGATAATGGTAAGTTTTAAGCCAGCCGGGCAGATCCTTGTAGAGACCGTCCTTGTAGGTTAAAACAGTTTCGTCAAAATAGCGGCTTGGCATACCGGTGCCATGACCAAACCAGGGGTGCTGGGCAATGCCGTGCAGGCCCACATCCCACATGGCAAGGCGGTATCCCGAGCTGCTGGTATACTTTCCTTGCTGGGATAGCTCAATATCGCTTTGGGTTTCAATCAGCCTGCTCTCAAGGCTGACACTGTTGTATGCAAAAATTCCAGCCACAATGAGCGTTGCTACCGTAACACCAAGAAGCGTTTTGATTCTTGCTCTGTAGCGCATGAAGATCAAAAGCAATAACGCAAATAGCGTAGCCAGCAGAGCGCCCCGTGCACCTTGATTAAACTGAATAAACAACAATAAAGATGCAAGAATCCATAGCAGCGGTTTTACTTTTTTACTGCTGTTCGCACCTGCCAGATAGATCGCTAGTATCACTCCGATCCCGAGCATTCCTGAAAAACCCGCCCGGGACATTTTAAGCAATGGGACAGAGAGCCCCCCGTCTCCCACAATGATCCACTGGTAAACGCCCATAAGCAGAACACCAGAATACCCTACGAGCAACCCGCTGATTGCCCATAGCAACCGTTGTTTGTTCAAAAGGAATAGATAGGGAATAAAAACCAGAAAAATGGCATATTTTTTCCAGACGTTATACCCCGACCTCAGGTCGCCGCCCCAGAAAATTCCCAATGCCAGCACAGTGCAAAAAATGAGTATTGCCAGTACGAGCGGCTCTCTAACAATCTGCTCGAGTCGGCGTAGACCACCATCCAGAATCCAGACCAAGGCTAGGAGAATGCCAGCAAATAAACCTGCCCCCTTGTGCCACAGGGCTATGCCAAAAAAGAACAGCACGAACTTCGCTAGCATATCGCACCACTCATAAGTGCCTTGCGTCTGCTTAGGTGAATTAGCTAGTTTTTCATGCATCCGAGGTCACCTGTGAGCGGAGTCCGATTTAGTGGACGGGCAAGTCATCTAGATTATGCCGCAGATTGTTGTCTGTTGGCATAAAACTGGTTAGCGAAATCAGCGGGT
>JAYSQR010000045.1:0-8424 GCA_043721435.1 Nitrosospira sp.
TAAGATACAGTTCCGTCTGTCGCATGGCAGGCTCCTCATCATGGGGTGGGTATGCGACAGTATAATATATGATTCGTTATTTATGTGTTTAGATACTAGGTGGAGTAATCATGCATATGGTGAAGCTGTGGACTTCAAGGGTGTCACTACCGAAGAGAATATCGATTCATTTGTTTCCATTAAAGACATGAAAATCTCTATGGCAGATGAATTGAATTTACTCAAATCAGGCTGCCAAGCAGCAATCATTGCATTGGGAAGGAGACCGGAAATAGTTGATGAAGGCGATTGGCTACACATCGGTATTTGGCCGCTCAATTCGCAACCTTCGTTAGGAGTATCCGGATGAAAGCAATCTCAATCCTTTTGGCCGTTCTTATAATGTCCGTACCGATCTTCTGCCTTGCAGCAGACGGTGTTGCTGACAAGCCTGACTTTTCGAAACTGCGCAATCAACGATCGCAAGTGATTGCAGAAGTCGATGCTATCAAGACAGATGTGCGCAAGAACGATGACGCTATCAGAGATCTTCCTGTGGTATCGAGCAGGATCGAAAATCACCTCAAGGAGGCTAAGAGAGGGCTCGAGGATGTTCGTGCAAAGCTCGAGACGGAAAAAAACGGAAACCTTCGAATCAACAGGATATCTTCCGCCTTGAACAAGAGCTAACTTTTCGTACGTCTGACGCGGAGCGTACGCAGTCTGATCTTGACAGAAAAAAGACTGCTGACGAAAGAAATGAGCGCCTCCAGGGTTTATTGAAGGCAAAGGAAAAGGAGTTGTTTGAGATCGAAAGCAAAATATCAGATTCGCTGGATAGGGATGTAGTTGCGCAAGACTTCAAGGCTCAGATCAGTGCGTACTTTGCTTTACTGGTTGGTTTTATGATTGCATGTTTTTTCGGTATAGCCTTTTACGACAAAGCAGTCAGAAACACTATTTTTTCTGGCCAAGCAGGTATGCAATTCGTTACAATTTTCTTGTTGATTATTGCGATCATTTTGTTCGGAATTACAGGAATTTTAGGAGACAAGGAATTATCCGCACTGCTCGGTGGGCTTTCTGGCTATATTCTTGGTAAATACAACCAAAGTGAGAAGCCGATCCCATCGGAAGTTATGCCACTTACAACTCCTAACCCATCGCTTAACTCGAGTGCGCCGCCTGCCGGCAGTGCGCCAGTTAGCTAGCACGATGGTTCGGCGCTGCGTGCCGACCCATCGTGATTTCGAATCGATGAATTCTGGCAGCGGCACACATCTGCCTACCTCTTAATTCGAATTGACACCGTTTCGCAGCTGTGCCCACTCGAAAATTTCGATACACTGCCTGTTTTCCAATTTTCTCGGGGTGCCGCTCAATTTGCGACTCCGTTATGCACCGTATGCTGACCGCTCTCGATCTTCGGAAAATTCGTTGCTTAGATGGGCTGCACTACTCATTCCAACTGCTGCGACACTATCACTTAGGTTTATGGGAAACTTGCTGCAAAATTCCAACAGACAATTCCCAAGTGATTCCCGCGCTGGCTGCATGTTGGGGATTCGTTGATGCCTTACATCGAATCCGCGAAATCGCTCAATCCATTCCTGATTTGAGTGCTAAGCATGCCGAGATGCGAACTTTCTTGTCTGAATCAAGCCTTGCGGAAGATTACCGCCACTATATCCAACACTTGAGAGGCGAGTTGGCAAAAGACCCGCCAAATTCCTTTCCGGTCTGGGGCTCACTTTCGTGGGTTGACAACACCAACCCGCAAAGAGCGCATATTGCAATTCTTGGTGCGCAGATTCAGGGTACTCGTTACACGGGCTGCGTTTACGACACTGTGGGAAAACAATGGGTGAGCAAGGTTTGCCTTGGAGTTAATGACCGATCATTCAATTTCGATACGGTCTTTCTTTCAGCTCTCCGACTTGAGAGCTTCATTCTCCCGTTCCTCACCGAGGGGGCTTCTGATGAAGTCCAGTTTCATGAAAAGCTACCGATCGTTTCCATCATTGTACAAACCGGCGCCTAACAAAACCGCTTTGAGAGCGACCTCGGGCACGCTGCGCGCCGACCTATCGGGGCCACTAATTGACGAATTCGGGGAGCGGCGCACAACGCCGCCTACCCTCTCATTCGAACGGACACCGTTTCGCGGCTGCACCCATTAGAAAATTTCGATACACTGTCTGTCTCTCAATTTTCTCGGGGTGCCGCTCAATTCGCGACCCCGTTAGGCCCCCAAGACAGTAACCGCGACAGCCGGAGACCCAATACCGATGAACGAATGGACTCATAATGGCTAGACGGATCAATGCGGACAGGCCGCACCTCTGGAAGACTGACATCGCGGCTTCCGTTGACCAGTTCAACCAGTGGTTCATGCGCTTCGCACCCGAGGCGTTTCGCTCGACACGCGTCAGGACTACCGGGCATGTCAAAGCTGCGTTGCTCGCCACCCGTGACCTGCGCAGCATCGACGCCGCCACCCTCAAGGACAATCCGAGTGCGCTGTCAACGCTGCGCATGTGTACGGCTCCGCCGCTGGCCGTGGATCGCTTGATCGGCTTGGCCGACGCGAGCAAGAACCTCGTCGGTCGTATGGAAGATGGCAAGCTCCCGATCAAGATGAATGCCGCCGATTTGAATGCGGAGTTGAGCAAACTCTGCCGCATCATCTCAAGGCTCCTGGACCGTGACATCTTCCCGTGGCTGGATGCCGCGAAAGACCCGACCGATCACGAACGCGACCGAGCTTCAACGATCGTCGCTGACCGCTTATGCAGCGCCGTGGCAAACCCGATCGTCCGCAACGCTCAGGAACAGCGGCAGCTCAAACTCGTGGGCGATTGGCTCGACGCCCGAGGCTACCGCAAGCAAGCCCATCCCAGCGGGAAGCCACTGACCGAAATGGAAGCCGCGACGTACACCTTCCGCATGAACCTCGCGGTCGGCAAGACGCTGAAGGTGAACATCCCGGTTGACGTGGTGATCCAGCCCAAGAAACTGCGCAAGGATCGGTTGCCGATCCTGATCGAAGCCAAGTCGGCGGGTGACTTCACCAATACCAACAAGCGGCGCAAAGAAGAAGCCACCAAGATCCACCAGCTTCAAGCTGCCTATGGCGAAACCGTGCTGTTCGTGCTGTTTCTCTGCGGCTACTTTGGCAGCGACTACTTGGGCTACGAAGCCGCCGAGGGCATCGATTGGGTCTGGGAGCATCGCATTGACGACCTTGTGAAACTGGGGCTGTGAATCGCATGATCGCTTACGAGGACAACTTGATTGAATCACGGCGACAAGCAATTCAGGCGGACATTGATACGCGCAAGTCGGCAGCGGAGCGGAATCGCCTTGGCCAGTTCGCAACGCCCAATGCCCTCGCCGTCGATATCGCCCGCTATGTCCAATCAGTCCTCGGCCGGACCAAAGGCAGTATTCGCTTCGCTGACCCTTCGATCGGCTCGGGCAGCTTCTTTTCGGCGGCGCTCGCTGTCTTCGGCTCCAAGCGAATCAGCAGCGCCGTCGGGGTCGAGCTCGATCCCGCATTCGCCGACGCCGCCCGCAATCTGTGGGCCAATGCCGGGCTTGAGGTTGTGCGCGGCGATTTCACGCGAGTCGTTGCTAACGGTTCATGCCCACCCGCGCCCAACGTCATCTTGGCGAACCCGCCCTACGTCCGACACCATCACATGAGTCGAGAGGACAAGGAGCGCCTCCAAGGCCTCACGTTCAAGATGGCCGGGGTTGAAGTCAACGGCCTTGCGGGTCTGTACGTCTACTTTCTTTTGCTCGCCACGGCGTGGATGGAAGACGATGGGATCGCTGCGTGGCTCATCCCTTCGGAGTTTATGGACGTCAACTACGGTGCAGCGCTCAGGAGCTTCCTCACGGATCGCGTAACGCTTATCCGCGCACACCGCTTTGACCCCGATGATGTTCAGTTTGGTGACGCCCTTGTGTCTTCGGTCGTGCTGGTATTCCGCAAGACGCCGCCCGTCACCGCGCATGCCGTCGAGTTCACCTTCGGCGGCACGCTGCTCGAGCCGCATGCCCGCGACCTCATCCCGCGTGAACGATTGCGTGAGTCTCGCAAGTGGACCCTGTACCCGAGTCACGCCAAGAACGACCGACACACGCTTAGCGACGGTAACGGCCCGACGCTTGGTGACTTCTTCCGCGTACAGCGCGGCATCGCCACCGGTTGCAACAAGTTTTTCGTGCTCGACCGCGCCGACGCGAAGAGCCTCGGACTCCCGGCCAAGTACCTCCGCCCGATCCTTCCCAGCCCGCGCCACCTTAAGATCACGCGCATCGACGCTGACGATGACGGCTACCCTCTCCTCGACCATCAACTGTGCGTAATTGATTGCAGTCTGCCCGAGCCGATGGTCGAGGCGAATTACCCGGCCCTTTGGGAATACCTGCAAACTGCCCAATCGCTTGGCATCATGGATGGCTATCTGATCGGCAAGCGCAGCCCGTGGTACAAACAGGAACAGCGAGAGCCCACCCCGTTTTTGTGCACATACATGGGCCGTGGCTCTGACGACAAGCAGCCGTTCCGCTTCATCTGGAACCGCTCGAAGGCGATTGGTACCAATCTCTACCTGATGCTTTACCCGCAGCACAGCCTCGCGGCGATGCTTTGCCGACATCCCGAGCGCGCCGAAACCGTCCACGCTTTGCTTGGTCAAGTGACTGGCCACGAACTTCGGGGCGAAGGCCGGGTATACGGTGGTGGTTTGAACAAGATTGAGCCGAGCGAGTTGGCACGCATTTCCACAACATCGTTTGTCGAGCTTTGGCCGGAGCTTAGGTCCGATGTGCAGCCACAGGGAAAACTCTTCGGCTAAGCCGTGGGTCAGCGCAGGGCGCCTAACGAACCGCGAATTGACGAATTCGGGGAACGGCGCACAGCGCCGTCTGTCCCTCATCCTAGCGGACGCCTGCACCGTTGCATCAACACCCACGGGATAAAAGCAGTTCGGGATATCTTGCGTCATCCGGCTTTTTTGCAATCCGTTAAACAAAAGGTTGGGTGATGGTGGTCAGAGTACAAAAAATATTCCATAGGTTCTCTGAGTAAGCCAATTCATGAAATGTCCGGGCTTGGTATATCATCCGGGTTTACGAAACTCCACCAACGCAAGGTTTCTATGAACATCACTTTCATCGGCGGCGGCAACATGGCTTCCGCCTTGATCGGCGGGATGCTGCAGCAAGGCTATGCCGCTGCGCAAATTCGCGTAGTGGAGATCAGCGCCGAGGGCCGCGAGAAAATGACGCGCGAGTTGGGTGTGGCCGCAGTGGCGCAACTTGCCGACGGCGTCAGTGGCAGCGATGTCATCCTGATGGCGGTGAAGCCGCAGCAGCTTTCGGCCGTGGCGCAGCAATTGGCACCGCTACTTAAAGAGCATCTGGTCATTTCCATCGCTGCCGGCATCCGTGCCAGTGATATCTGCCGCTGGCTGGGCGGTCACGCGCGCGTGGTGCGCGCCATGCCCAACACCCCGGCGCTGGTGCGCGCGGCGGTCACGGGTCTCTATGCCTTGCCCGGCGTGAGTGCGCAACAGAAGCAGCATGCCGAGGCGATCCTCGCCGCGGTGGGTTCCGTGCTATGGTTGGAGCGCGAAGAATTATTGGATGCGCTCACCGCCGTATCCGGCAGCGGTCCAGCTTATGTTTTCTATTTCATCGAAGCGCTGCAGCAGGCGGCGGTGGAACTGGGACTGGACGCAACCCAGGCACGGCAGTTGAGCCTGGAAACTTTTCTCGGTGCGGCCAGGTTGGCGAGTCAGAGCGAGGAAGACGCTGCCACGCTGCGCGCGCGGGTAACCTCCAAGGGCGGCACTACCGAGCGCGCGCTGCAGAGCATGGAACATGACGGAGTCAGGAGCGCGATTGCGCGTGCGATCCATGCGGCGCATGCACGTGCGCGCGCAATGGGTGACGAATTTGGCAAGGAATAAACCGCAGTCATAAGGGAACGTCCATGCTCAATCAGATACTGACATTTCTGCTCGACACGTTGCTGGGATTGTTCTCCCTGGCGCTGCTGCTGCGTTTTTACATGCAATTGCTGCGTGCGCCCTTCCGCAATCCGCTGACGCAATTTCTCATCGCTCTCACTGATTTTATCGTGCGTCCCGCGCGCCGGGTGATTCCCGGCCTGCGCGGTATGGATCTTTCTACGCTGTTGCTGGCATGGCTGGTGGAATGTGCGCTGCTGGCGGGAACGCTGGCACTGAAAGGCTATGATTTCAGTTCAGTCACCGGTATCGCTGTCGGTGGCATGGGGTTGCTGGCATTGGTGGAGATCGTCAAGACGACGCTCTACATTATTTTGGTCGCGGTGATCATGCAGGCGGTCCTCTCCTGGGTCAGCCCGCATAATCCCATGGCGCCGCTGCTCGACAGCTTCACCCGGCCGTTTCTGGGAATCTTCCGCCGCCGCATTCCGTCCATCGCCAATGTCGATTTGTCACCGCTATTCGTGCTGGTGCTGATCCAATTATTGCTGATGGTCGTGACCGGAATGCAGCGGGAAATCTCCATTCTGTTTTGATGCCCTGCACCTGGTATCGCAGCGACGATAGTGGTTAGCGCCTCACTCTCACCTTGCATATCCAGCCCGGTGCCAAGCGCACTGAAGCTGCGGGGCTGCACGGCGATGCGCTCAAAATCAGGTTGGCCGCTCCACCCGTCGAAGGCAAGGCCAACGCCGCGCTGCTGCAATTTCTTGCGGGGATTTTTAATGTGCCGTTGCGTCAGGTGACACTCAAACAGGGAATCAAATCCCGGCGCAAAGTGGTTGAAATCCAGCAACCGGCTATGGGGCCGGAGGTGTTGTTCCCACAAGCGGCGAGCTCAGGTGCGGATCAGTAAAACGTATTTTATGGCCAACCAAATCTAATTTTGCAGGGGAGAATTATGGAGCTTATTTTATGGCGTCACGCCGAGGCCGAGGATGGCCTGCCTGACTCTGCGCGCGAACTCACTGGCAAGGGGTTGAAGCAGGCGCGAGCCATGGCAGCATGGCTTGAACCGAGGCTGCCGGAAAATACGCGCATCATCGTCAGCCCTGCCCAACGCACCCAGCAGACCGCCAGCGCACTGGGCAACGATTTTGAAACTGTGAAAGAGATTGGAACCAGCGCTTCCGCCAAGGATATTCTCGCCGCCGCTGGCTGGCCTGCTGCCAAAGGTGCGGTGGTGGTGGTGGTCGGCCATCAACCGACGCTGGGAGAAGTGGCGGCGTTGCTGCTATCCGGCGAGCTGGCAGGGTGGAACATCAAAAAGGGCGCAGTATGGTGGTTCAGCCACAAGGAGAAAGCGGGGATCGAAGAAACCGTGCTGCGCGCAGTCATTTCTCCCGACATGCTGTGATTCCCATTGCAATAGAGCCATGCCGCGCCTGATCCTGTTCAACAAGCCCTATGGCGTCATTTGCCAGTTCACGCCTGAAGCCGGGCACAAGTCCCTCAAGGATTTCATTCCGCTGCCGGATTTCTATCCCGCCGGACGGCTCGATGCCGACAGTGAAGGTCTGGTGCTGTTGACTGACGATGGCAAGCTGCAGCACAGAATCAGCGATCCCCGGCACAAGCTGCCCAAGACTTACTGGGTGCAGGTGGAGGGTGTGCCGGATGAAGCCGCATTGGAGAAACTGCGCCGGGGCGTAATGCTGAAAGACTACAAGACGCTGCCCGCGCAGGCGCGCTTGATGGGTGAACCGGACAACCTCTGGCCGCGTACCCCACCCATCCGTTTCCGCAAGAATGTTGCCACTGCCTGGATTGAATTGACACTCACTGAAGGCAAGAATCGTCAGGTACGGCATATGACTGCGGCACTGTCCTTTCCCACGCTACGGCTGATCCGCTATGCCATCGGCACGTATACACTGCAAGGCATCGCGCCGGGTGAATGGCGCCTGGCGGCGGCATGAAGTGACCTCTGTTTTGAATTAACCGTACCACTGTAACTCCGCCTCATTCTGCGTCACAACGAGTAGATTAGAACGCCAGCCAAGCGCTCAAATAGAGCGTATCGTTACCAGCTGCATTGCGACCCAAACCATCGTAATTACGGATACCCCCATTAAATTGGAAATAGTGAACGTACTGCGCTGCAAGTCGCAGGTTCGCCAGCGAGGCTAAAGTTGAGACGGTCTTGCCAAAAGGGGCATAGCTTAACTCGGCAGTGAAGGCTTGATTATTCGGCCTGCCTGACCGGCTGCCGCTGATGGGATCAGCGAAGCTGTATATGACATTATCTGCCGTCCCCGAAGTTTGGCCATAATTCAAGTTAAGACTGTAGGTCTGCTGGAAGGTATATGTGAGCGAGGCCCACTTTTGTGGACGGGCAAGTTGATGTTACTTTATCAACTTGTTAGGAGAATCCATGAAACGTATCCCTCGTCGTATTTTCACC
>JAYSQR010000046.1:0-23385 GCA_043721435.1 Nitrosospira sp.
ATGAGGCGTTGCGGCGCGATTACCGTTCGATGGTGGCGCTCCCGCTGCATGCGAAAGACAAGGTGGTGGGATTGTTCATGCTCTATGCATCGGAGACGAATTTTTTCGATACCGAAGAAATAAAGTTGCTCAGCGGGGTTGCCGAGAATATTTCGTTTGCGCTTAATCACCTCGAAAAAAAGGAACAGCTTAACTATCTCGCTTATCACGATGTCCTGACCGGCCTTCCCAACCGCGTCCTGCTTCGCGATCGCCTGGATCAACGGGTAGTTACGGCACGGCATGACCGGAAGATATTTGCGGTTGTCATGCTGAATATTGAGAGGTTCAGAAATATCAACGAGACGTTAGGGCGGCGCGCCGGAGATGAACTGCTGCGCCAGGTCGCGCGGCGTCTGCAAGGCGTGCTTGATGAAACCGACATTCTGTCCCGGCTAGACGCCGATTCATTCGCTATTGTCACAGGTTATTGCGACGACGATAGCAGCGTAGGACATTTCCTGGAGCGGGTTTTGTCATGTATTCATGAGTGGACATTTGAAATTGACGGCAACGAGTTGCGCATCTCGACGCAGGCCGGGGCGTCCATTTTTCCCGCCGACGGTGGGGATGCCGATGCGCTGTGTCGAAATGCCGAGGCGGCGCTGGAAAAAGCCAAGCTCTCCGGAGACAGGTACCTTTTTTATACCCGGGAGCTAAACACCCGGGTTGCGGAGAAACTGACGCTGGAGAACAAATTGCGCCGCGCCCTGGAGCGTGGCCAAATGACGCTGCATTATCAGCCGAAAATCAATCTCAGAAAGCAGCAGCTCAGCGGACTGGAAGCGTTGATGTGCTGGAACGATCCCGATACGGGTCTCGTATTGCCGCAGAAATTCATCCCCATACTGGAGGAAACTGGACTCATCCTTGAAGCGGGGCGTTGGGCGCTGGAACAGGCGGTGGCAGATTCCAAGCGATGGAAGGAAAGCGGCTTACGGACACCGAGGATCGCGGTTAACGTTTCGGCGCTGCAGTTGCGGCAGAAGGATTTCGTTGCCACCGTGGAGCGCACGCTGAACGGCATCACGGACATGGCCGACGTTCTGGAGATCGAGATTACCGAGAGTCTGATCATGCAGGATGTCGAGGCTAACATTCGCAAGCTTCAGGCCATCAGCGAAATGGGGGTGAAAATAGCGGTGGATGACTTCGGTACTGGCTACTCTTCGCTAACTTATATCGCCAGGCTGCCGATCCACGTGCTGAAGATTGATCGGGCATTCATCATGAACATGGCGACCGATCCGGATGATCTCAACATCGTGTCCACGATCATCTCCCTGGGACATTCTCTGCGCTTGAAGATCGTTGCAGAAGGAGTGGAAACTAGAGAGCAGGCCGATTTGCTGAGACTATTAAAGTGCGACGAGTTTCAGGGTGACCTGTTCAGCCCGGCGGTTTCTGCAGAACGAATCGAAGAATTCCTGATGGAGAAAAAACCGCTCATGGCTAGTGTTGTAGCAGGTCAGGGGTAATGGAGCAGAAAATACTATCAATGGGGAAGTAAAAACAGCCCGTTTTGGCCGGAGTTGCGGGCTATACTGTCTGGCATTAAATATCCTGTCTGCTCTGAAAACTGCAGTCCGGATCAACGCCAAATACATAAAAAGTGCGCGACCTTCCCATCTTCCGTACAGTCCAGCCATATTTAACGGCGATTGTTTCCATCGTAACGGTTGGATTGCTTGTGGCTGTCATCTACTTCACGGACAGCGATCTGCAATGGATTGCGTTCTTGAGTGGAATTCTGGTGGCGGCAATAGTCGCCATGGCAATCCGGACTTCGCATGCAGAATTGATTGCTGCGCGCCACACAACACAGTTGCTGGCAACCGAGGAGAAACTGGCGCAGGAAATCAAGCTGCACCTCTGGGCCGATAAGGCAGCCGCTGCGAGCAAGGCACGACTGCAACTCATCGGCGAAAAATTTCCTGCAATGCTTGCTTACGTTGATGCCGAGCAGCGCTGCTGTTATCACAACACCATGTTCAGACAATGGCTCGGGCTGAATCCGGATCAAATCGACGGTCAGTCTTTGCGTGAAGTATTGGGCAACAAATTTTACGCAGAGATCGAAAGTTTTCTCACCGATGTCATGGCAGGAAAAACGGTGCATACCGAGCATACGCAAGAATTAACCTCTGGTTCGATCCATCGTCTGTCTGGACAGTACTTTCCGGATTCTGGCAATCAAGGGAAGGTAGCGGGCTTCTGCCTGCTGTACACCCCCATGATGGAAGGGAAAGCATCACTACCGGGGAGTGCAGAACGGAATGCACTTGAGTCTGACAGACCCACCGCGCGTGCTGAATCGCGAGAGAAAAATCTATTCGATGAGAGCTTTGGTGAACAGGCTTCGGGATGGGGAGTCTCGGCTGCCAGTGTTACCCAAGCTATCGAGGAAGATGAGTTCCGTCTGTATTGTCAGACCATCGCACCTATCAAGACAGATAAAGGTTTGTGTATTCACCATGAGATTCTGCTGCGCATGGCCGAAGAAGAAGACAATCTTTTGCCACCTGGCGCATTCCTGCCTGTTATCGAAAGACACGACATGATGACGCGTCTGGATCGATGGGTCGTGAGCCAAATGCTGCAATGGCTGTCCATTCACTGTCCTGCACCTGGGACGACCTTTTTTATTAATCTGACCAGAGATACGCTGAGCGACGCCGACTTTGCCGATTTCGTTTTGAATCAGTTGCAGAGAACTGGTGTATCGGCTGGAGTACTTTGTTTCGAGATCGAGGAAGCGGATGCGGCCTTGCGCCTTGCGGATGCCTCGGCATTCGTGCAGAAAATCAGGCAGTACGGCTGCCAAGTCGCATTGTGTGGTTTCGGCAGGGAACGCGCCTCATTTGATTTACTGAGGAACATCAAAGTTAATTTCCTGAAAATTGATGGTGGTCTGGTCTGCACTATGCTGCATGATCCGATCAATCTCGCCAAGGTCGCGTCAATTAACCGGGTCGCACACACCATAGGCATCCAGACTATTGCAGAGCTGGCTGAAACTGATGAGGTAATCGCCAAGCTGCGTGAACTCGAGGTGGATTTCGCGCAGGGTTTTGGTATCAGCCGGCCGCACGCCCTTAAAGAAATTGAATAGCTTCCGATACCGATGACCAGTATCCACTGGCATCGACGGTCAATCGGGATGGTTGGCGTTATACTGGGGGGCCAAAAACCCTAATGCCCAGCGCATGTCCAACATTATCGTTCGCAGCTATCCCCCGCAAGCCTTCGAGGCACTGATCCGGCATGGCCTCCACCCTGTTCTGGCTCGTGTCTACGCTGCCAGAGGCATCGGGAAGCCAGATCAACTCGAAGCCGAACTGTCCCGCTTGATCCCGTTCGAACGCCTGAAAAATATTTCCGTGATGGCGGCACTTCTCGCGGATGCCATCGCTGCGGGGAAGCACCTGCTGATCGTAGCGGATTATGATTCCGATGGCGCTACCGCCTGCGCCGTGGGGATGCGCGCGCTGAGAAAATTTGGCGCAATAGTGGATTACCTTGTTCCCAATCGTTTCGAATACGGCTATGGTTTGACGCCAGAAATCGTGCGCCTGGCTGCCACTAGCACACAGCGTCCCGACATACTTATCACGGTAGACAACGGCATCGCCAGTGTGGAGGGTGTGGCTGAAGCTAACCGTCTCGGCATGCAAGTGCTGGTCACCGATCATCACCTGCCGGGGGATGAATTACCCGATGCCGTCGCCATTGTGAACCCCAATCAACTCGGCTGCGATTTCCCCAGCAAGAATCTTGCCGGAGTGGGCGTGATGTTTTACCTGATGCTGGCGTTGCGGGCGGAGTTGCGCGCCCGCGGGGCATTCGGCCTCAGCGGAAAAGAACCCAACCTTGCCAGTCTGCTTGATTTGGTGGCGCTGGGCACCGTTGCCGACGTGGTGAAGCTGGATGATAACAACCGTATTCTGGTGCAGCAGGGTTTGCAGCGCATCCGTGCGGGACGCGGCTGTGCGGGCATAAATGCTCTGCTGCAAGTGGCGCGGAGAGATTTTCGCAAGACCTTCACCTATGAGCTGGGTTTTATGCTGGGACCGAGGTTGAATGCTGCGGGACGGCTCGATGATATGACAGTAGGCATTGAATGTCTGATTACGGATGACGAATCCCGCGCCGCACAAATGGCTCTTCAACTCGATGCACTCAATCGCCAGCGCCGGGAAATCGAAACGGACATGCAAGACCAGGCGCTGGCTGCGCTCGATTCTGTGAAGCCCGAAGAAGGTTACAGCCTTAGTCTATTTGATCCAAGCTGGCATCAGGGCGTGATTGGCATACTCGCATCACGCATGAAAGATAAATTCCATCGCCCGGTGATTGCCTTCGCGCCCGGCAATGATGGTGAAATAAAGGGGTCGGGGCGGTCCATTCCGGGGTTTCATCTACGCGACGCATTGGATCTCGTTTCCAAGCGTCATCCTGCTCTGCTGCACAAATTTGGCGGCCACGCGGCCGCTGCAGGGCTGACCCTGCGCGCCGATGATTTTGAGAAATTCCGTGATGCCTTCGAGCAAGCTACCCAGACACTGCTTACCCCCGTCGATCTCACGCGCATCATCGAAACCGACGGTGATCTGGATGAGTCCGAAATGAATCTGGAATTGGCGCAGTACCTGATAGAGCAGGTATGGGGGCAGGGTTTTCCCCAGCCTGCATTCAGCGCACGTTTCCGTGTAGAGCGGCAGCGGGTGGTCGGCGAGAAGCATCTCAAATTAAAACTGAAGAAGCAGGGATCAGGGGAACTGGGCGGCGCTCATGATGCCATGCTGTTTTTTCACAATGACCCGCTTCCGGAAATGATAGATGCTGTTTACCGTCTGCAAGTGAACGAATATAACGGCGACACTGCCTTGCAGCTCGTCCTTGATCACTGGGTGCAAGCGTAGGGCTTGTTTGTAAATCGGGGATCCTGATTTCCATTTAGCGGAAGAATGTGGCCTGCTAGCTGACATATAATGTCCGCCTTTTATGTGGAACGATGGGTATCCATTGTTTGTCTGCCCATCTACAATAACGCCCCAGATGCAATTCAAGCTTACCCCCCCCTCACCCGGCTCCGTAATCCGTTATCCATATTTTCACGGCTCCGGCGATACCCTTGCTCTCGCCCGACTGGCACAGCAAGTAAAACCGGTCGCCATCATCGCAGCTAGTGCGCTGGCCGCGCAAAGATTGCTAGAGGAGATTCCTTTTTTTGCCCCCGAACTCAAAATCAATCTGCTGCCGGATTGGGAGACGCTGCCCTATGACAACTTCTCGCCCCACCATGACCTGATTTCCGAACGTCTCGCCACGCTTTACCAGGTCATGAGCGGCACCTGCGATGTATTGATCGTTCCAGTCACCACCGCGCTCTATCGCCTGCCGCCAAGAGAATATCTTGCGGCGCATACCTTCTTCCTCAAACAGGGAGAAGTGCTCGATCTGAGCGCGTTGCGCGGCCAGATGACCCTGGCGGGCTACACGCATGTAACCCAGGTGCTGGCACCCGGAGAATACAGCGTACGCGGCGGCTTGATCGATTTGTTCCCGATGGGCAGTCCGTTACCCTACCGCATCGATCTGCTGGACAATGAAATCGAGACCATCCGCACTTTTGATGTGGATACGCAGCGTAGCGTTTATCCGGTCAGTGAAATACGGCTGCTGCCGGCACGCGAATTCCCTCTCGACGAAGAGGGTCGTACCCGCTTTCGTGGTAATTTTCGTGAAAAATTCGAGGGCGACCCATCGCGAAGCAGCATATACAAGGGCGTAAGCAAAGGCGTTGCACCTGCGGGCATCGAATACTATCTGCCGCTGTTTTTTGAGCAGACCGCAACGCTGTTCGATTATTTGCCGCAAACCATGCCGCTATGCCTGCATCACGACCTCTCTTCGGCAATAGAGGGTTTCTGGTATGACACGCAGGCGCGCTATCAGTTGCTGCGCGGCGACAGCGATCGGCCATTGTTGCAACCGCAGGAACTCTTTCTCACGGCGGAAGCTTTCTACGGCGCACTCAAATCTTACCCACGCATCGAAATTCGGCCTGAAACCACGGACGCAAAACCCGAGGGCCAGAGTTTTACCAGCCCGCTGCCTTTTATTCAGGTAGATCGCCGCGCTGCCAATCCAGTGGAAAAACTCGCCGCGTTCATTGCGACGTTCACATCATCCGGTGGGCGAGCGTTGTTGCTGGCAGAAAGTCTCGGCAGGCGCGAGCTAATCTCTGATTATTTGCGGCAATATGATTTGCACCCCGTTGCCTGCGATGACTACGCACAATTTCTGGCAAACAGTCAGCCATTCATGCTTGGCGTGGCCCCACTTTATAACGGCTTTATCCTGCCCGGAGAAAAATCCGCTTTTGTCACCGAGAGCGAGCTCTATGCCACGCATTTACATGGGCGCCATCGGCAGCATGAGCGCGACTCGCGCAAAGCCCTGTCAGTGGATGCAATGTTGCGCGATCTGTCTGAAATCAAACCGGGCGACCCGGTGGTGCACGAACAGCATGGCATTGGCCGCTACCTGGGCCTGGTAAGCATGGATCTGGGAGAAGGCGCAACGGAATTTATGGCACTGGAATACGATGGCGGCGACAAACTTTACGTGCCGGTGTCGCAACTGCACTTGATTGGACGCTACAGCGGCGCTTCACCCGAAGCCGCACCGCTGCACAAACTCGGCAGTGGTCAGTGGGACAAAGCCAAGCGCAAGGCGATGCAGCAAGTGCGCGACACTGCTGCAGAGCTGCTTAATCTTTATGCCCAGCGGGCTACTCGCCAGGGTCATGCATTTGGCCTCAGGCAACACGATTATGAGGCTTTTGCCGAAGGCTTCGGTTTCGAGGAAACACCCGACCAGGCTGCTGCTATCCGTGCGGTGATCGAGGATCTGACCTCGGGCAAACCAATGGATCGGTTGATCTGTGGCGATGTGGGTTTCGGCAAAACGGAAGTGGCCTTGCGGGCGGCTTTCGTCGCTGTCGCTGATGGCAAACAGGTGGCGGTGCTGGTGCCTACCACGCTACTGGCGGAACAGCATTTCCAGAATTTTTCTGATCGTTTTAGTCTGATTGCCGAGCAATGGCCGGTAAAAATCGCCGAGCTGTCACGCTTCCGCTCAGCCAAGGAACAGGCTCAGGCGCTGGCGGGGTTGGGCAGGGGTGAGATAGATATCGTCATTGGCACCCACAAGCTGATCCAGAAAGGCATCAAATTCAAGAACCTGGGACTGGTCATCATAGACGAGGAACACCGTTTCGGTGTACGCCAGAAAGAGCAGTTGAAGAATCTCCGTGCCGAGGTGGATGTGCTGACGCTCACCGCCACGCCGATTCCGCGCACGCTTGCCATGTCGCTGGAGGGCTTGCGCGACTTCTCGGTAATTGCTACCGCACCGCAGCGGCGGCTCGCCATCAAGACTTTCGTCAGTCGTTTCTCCGAGGGAATCATCCGCGAGGCGTGTCTGCGCGAATTGAAGCGCGGCGGGCAGATATATTTCTTGCACAACGAAGTGGATACCATTCAGTCGATGTGTGACAAGCTCACGCGGCTATTGCCGGAAGCGCGTATTCACATCGCTCACGGGCAGATGCGCGAGCGTGAACTGGAACACGTGATGCGGGATTTCTACCAGCAGCGATTCAATCTGCTGCTATGCACCACCATTATCGAGACCGGCATTGATGTTCCCAGCGCCAACACCATCATTATCAACCGTGCGGACAAGTTCGGCCTTGCCCAGTTGCACCAGTTGCGCGGGCGGGTAGGCCGTTCCCATCATCAGGCTTACGCTTATCTGCTGATACCGGAGGAGGAAGCTCTGGGCGCACAGGCAAGAAAACGTCTCGATGCCATTCAGACGATGGAGGAACTGGGCGCAGGGTTTTATCTCGCCATGCACGATCTGGAAATCCGCGGTGCGGGAGAAGTGCTGGGCGAGTCACAGAGCGGCGAGATGCAGGAGATCGGCTTCAATCTCTACAGTTCCATGCTGGATGCCGCCGTCAAGTCGCTGAAAGAGGGCCGCGAGCCGGATATGCAACACCCTCTGGGCATTGCCACCGAAATCAATCTGCACGTACCCACGCTGTTGCCGAGCGACTATTGCAATGACATACACGAGCGCCTGGTGCTGTACAAACGCATGGCCAGTTGTGAAAATGATGAGCAGATGGATGACATGCAGCGGGAATTGATTGACCGTTTCGGCCTCCTGCCCGATCCTGCCCGGGCGCTGCTGGACTGTCACCGCCTGCGTACCGCCGCCAGGCCTTTGGGCATCATGCGCATAGACGCCAGTGCCGATAGTATCCAGGTACAATTCATTCCTAACCCGCCAGTGGATGCAACCAAAATTATCGCCCTCATCCAGAGCAGCCGCGAATACAAACTCTCCGGCCCTGATCGTCTGAAAATTCAGGTACAGATTGCGGGTGTGGCGCAACGGGTGGCGCGGATAAGGAATCTGCTCAACGAGTTGAGCAGGTAAAAAACACTGGTTTTTTACGAAGGGCTTGTGCAGAGATTTCCTGAGACCTGTTGTTCGTCTGTGCAGGCAATGCAGAACTTTTTCTCAGCATGCCCAGTTTTGCCGCATCACTGCGCTGGCGGTCGGCGCAACTCCACCCGGACACGGCTAGGCTGCGTGATAGATTCCTGTGATGTCTTGGCTGGCTCCCGCTGACGAATCTGCTGGCTGCGGATCAGCGCTTCCTTCTCCGCCAGCAACTGCTGCAGGCGTTCGATTTCACGCTGCTGCGCCGCGCAGGGGTCGGTTGTAGTCGTAACTGCCGGAGTTGAGACAGTCGGGGTTGAGGCAACCGGGGCTGGGGCCACCGGGGTTGAAGCTGCCGGGACCGGGCGCGGGGTCGACTTTAATAGACCGCAGCCTGTCATGCTAACGCCCAGCAGCATCGCAAATGTCCATACCGCTGAAGTTCTAAGCAAGCCGCATGGCTTGTCTGGTTGTGCCAACAATTCTGACATTTCATCACCTCCCGATCCTGATGCCATTACCGCACCACAATGTGCATGCAGGTCAACTTTCGTTCTACTGTTAAACCTTGACTGGTACCACCCGGCTTGCCACGAGTTTGGCGCGCACCCTCGCCTCGGCGACATCTGTGCCGTTCGCCAGCGCCACACCCATGCGGCGGCGCACAAACGTTTCCGGTTTGCCGAACAGACGCAGATCACTTTGCGGCACGCGCAGCGCAGCGTTCACTCCCGCGTAAGCGATACCCTGTTGCTCCAGTTGTCCGTAGATTACCGCACTTGCCCCCAGCGCGCGTAACGCAGTGTTCACCGGCAAGCCGAGTATGGCGCGGGCGTGCAGTTCGAATTCGTTCTGCACCTGGCTGCACATCGTCACCATGCCGGTATCGTGCGGGCGCGGACTGACTTCGCTGAACCATACTTCATCACCTTTGACGAACAGCTCTACGCCGAAGATGCCTAAACCACCGAGGTTGTCAGTAATCCTCTGGGCAATGTCACGCGTACGCTGCAGCGCCAGCGGCGACATCGGTTGCGGCTGCCAGCTTTCCACGTAGTCGCCGTGAATCTGGATATGGCCGATGGGTTCGCAGAAATGCGTTTCTACCTCACCCCACTCGCCCACCGCGCGTACGGTGAGTTGGGTGATTTCATAATCGAAACGAATGAAGCCCTCGACGATCACCCGCCCCTGATTTACCCGGCTGCCGCTGGCGGCATAGTCCCACGCCGCTGCCACTTCCGCCGCACTGTCAATTTTCGATTGCCCTTTGCCGGAAGAGGACATCACCGGTTTCACCACGCAGGGATAGCCGATGCCGCTGTCAATCGCTGCGCGCAATTCTTCCAGATTGTCGGCGAAAGCATACGGCGAAGTCGGCAAACCCAGCGTTTCCGCCGCAAGGCAGCGAATGCCCTCGCGATGCATGGTGAGCTGCGCGGCGCGCGCAGTGGGGATGACGCGCGCCAACCCCGCCCGCTCTATCTCCACCAGCATGCCGGTAGCGATCGCTTCGATCTCCGGCACGATGATGTGCGGCTGTTCACGTTCGACCAGTTCACACAGTGCTGCGCCGTCAGTCATATTGATCACATGTGCGCGGTGCGCCACTTGATGCCCCGGCGCATCGGGGTAGCGATCCACGGCGATGGTTTCCACCCCCAGGCGTTGCAATGCAATGATGACTTCCTTGCCGAGTTCACCGCTGCCTAGCAGCATGACTTTGGTGGCAGAGGGGCTGAGCGGCGTGCCGATGATCAATTGTTTATGCATAGCTCATCACAAGAAATAATTGCGGAAGAATTCATGCACTCTCAATAAAGTGATTATGCAGTTTTTAGCGTTCAATCGTCGTTTACGGGATAATACAAGATATGGTCTGTTGCTGAAATGTATCTGGCAGAAGCCGTCATCGCGGTCAGGCAGAAACTGATAATGGAATAGCTTATGAACCTCATCATCCAGGGCATTGAGATCGGGAACAGCGACTTGCGGGAGCTGGCGAAGCTCTCCGGTGCCAGCCAGATCGAGCGCATCACCGGCCAGGCCTTTCGGCTGAAAGACGCAAGCCGGCGGGAGAGTGTAGCGGGATACTGCGCGGCTGCGGGACTGGATTTCGCTTTCGTGGCACAGGTTGTGCGGCTTGCCGATTTCGGCCTGGTGGCGATGGATATGGATTCAACCCTCGTTGCCATCGAGTCCATCGATGAAATTGCCGATATGCGCGGTGTCAAACCGCAGGTGGCGGAAATTACCGCCAGCACCATGCGCGGTGAAATTGATTTTGCCGAGAGTCTCACGCGCCGCACGGCATTACTGCAAGGTCTGGATCAGGACGCGCTGTACCGGGTCTACACTGAGCGGCTGCAATTCAATCCCGGCGCGGAGAAAATGTTGCAACGACTGCAGGCAGCAGGCATCAGAACATTGCTTGTTTCGGGTGGCTTCACATTTTTCACCGACAGGCTAAAAGCGAGACTGGGGCTGGACTATGCCGCCGCCAATACGCTTGAAATCGTGGACGGTAAGCTCACCGGCAAGGTATTGGGGGAAATCATCGGCGCACGGGGAAAAGCCGATGTGCTGAAACGTGTGCGTGACGAACTGGGATTAAGGCGGGAGCAGGTGATCGCCATCGGCGACGGTGCCAATGACCTGCAAATGCTGGCGGAGGCCGGGGTCAGCATCGCCTACCATGCCAAACCCATCGTGCAGGAAAAAGCCACTTATGCGCTCAATCATGTCGGCCTCGATGGGGTACTCAACCTGTTCGGCTAATTGCAGAATAAATCGAACCGCAGAAGACGCTGTTTCAGGCCGATCTGTTTGTCCTGCTGATTCAAATCCGGAATCAAATGTAGGAGCGCATTCATGCGCGGAAACTCACCATCGCCGCTGAAGTTGAGGTAGCGGCAACGACGGGTTTAAAAACTGAATGCAGCTTCAGCAAAGAACATGCGCTGTGGGTAGGGATGGACAACCCACGCCTGGGTGCCCGTCAGGTTGTTAATGCCGACTGAGATTCGGCTTTTGACAGCGGATCCGATTTGAAAGCGGTAGTTGGTTTTGAAGTCCATGAAATAATAACCGCTGACGGAGCCATACACCTTGTTGTAATGATCATCGTTAGCCAAATTATTAAACGAATCAGATATGTAACGCCCGGCAATCGATAAATCCCAGGCATTGGTGGCATGGTAGGTGAGAAAATAATTGGCGCGCCAATGGGGTAAGCGGATGATTTGTTTGCCGGTAAGATCAAAATTACTTACTACTCCCGTCGGAGTCGTGTAGGCGATGTTCGGACTATGGTGATCTACCTGTACGTTCATCCAGGTGCCGTTGGCGCTGAAATCAAATTTCGATTTCAGGATGCGGCTTTGTTGAAAGATCAGTTCCACCCCGGTGGAGCTGGTCTTGTCGATATTCTGAAACGCACTCGCCGTGACCACGCCAGACACCGTTCTCACACTTTGGATGGCATCCTGGACGTCATCACGGAATACGCTCGCGCGAATAAAGCCCCGAGGTATGAGGTAGTCCACCGTCCAGTTGTGATGCGTG
Organism: Nitrosospira sp.; assembly: GCA_043721435.1. Lineage (GTDB taxonomy): Bacteria > Pseudomonadota > Gammaproteobacteria > Burkholderiales > Nitrosomonadaceae > VFJL01. The sequence continues at coordinate 12,124 of JAYSQR010000046.1, forward strand.
CCATTCTCGGGGTTGAGGTTGGCATTGGCGGTGAGAATCTGTGTTGGAGTTGAGAGCGATTGAAACAGCTCGGCAATTACCGGAAAGCGGTGGGTCCGGCCAAACGAGTAGCGGTACTTCCAGTCCCCGGCTTCATAGCCCAATGAAACCTTGGGTGACGTTGCCGTCAGGTTCCGATCCGGTACTGAGGTATTCCCGACAACACCATTGGAGGCTGACCAGTCCTCGTAGCGCACCCCTGCGGTAACGTCCCAACCCGGCCTGAATCTGTAAGCAGCTTGGCCGAAGCCAGCCTGGGTTGAAGTTCGACCTGTATTATTCTTAGTAGGGTCAACTGCACCGATGCCCGCAGAATAATTCGACATAGCAGATTGCTGGAAGCCTAGATTATATTGATCAAAGTGATACCCATACAGCAGCGACAGCTTTTTATTGTCAAATAGATTGTTGGTGCTGAGCTTGGCATCAGCATTGAACCAATTGTAATTACCGAAGCTTTGAAGCTGGCCAGCCGCTGAACCACCCGGTTGAAAGACACTGGCAAAGGCAGTACCCCTGTCGTCTCTAAGAACATCAAAAGAACTCACATTCGTATCAATTCTCCAATTGGAGTCCGCGCTAATCTTTCCGTTGATACCCCCGCCAAGCTGCAGCGTCTCGCGTACGCTTTCGCTGAGACCAAAACTGTTACTTACGACGTCAAATCTTTGGCCGGCCTGCGTAGCATTTCCGAGAGCCGTGAATTGTGTGGGACCTGATGGGGCAGCGCCTCCCCAATACGGCTGCCCGGTGGCTGTATTGGTCAAATAATTTTTGGGGGTATTGGTGTTGGTGCGATTCTCATAGGCTGTAGTAAAAGTAGCCAGCAGAGTCGGGGTGATGTCGAGGCCTAGTTTGATTTTATATAAGCTGCTTACTATATGTTCGCTCCCGGTATCCCCATAAATGATACTGGGGGTGTTAAGTGTATCAGGGGTGAAGGCGCCGCCAGTCACTGCCTGCCCCCCCGCAACATTTTTCAAGCCGCTATTGTCCATAAAGTAGGTCATGGGTTGGCTGTTATTTTCTATGCGGTTATAGGACGCCAGCACCGATAAACGATCTTTGAAGCGGTCGCCATACGAGGCAAATTCGCGGTTGCCCAGGAGCACTTGCTTATCGGGTCCGAAGGGGTTGTTGTAGGGTTGGATCATGAGGGCGCTCTCGGTATAGAACTCGCGCTTTTGCGGCATGCGCGTGGTGATATTCACCACCCCGCCCATGGAATTGCCGCTGTACTCTGCCGAGTAGGGGCCATAGACCACGTCCACCGCTTCGACTTCGTTGGGCCCGACCAGCGACCAGCGCGGCGCACCGTTGAAGGAAGCCTGCAAAAAGTTGTGGATCGGCATCCCGTCAACAAAAACCATATTACGCCCGGTCGAGAACATATCCGAGCCACGAATGGCCATGACGCCATTGGGGTCGCCGGGGAAACGCTGGCGAATTTGTAAGCTGGGCATGAACTTGATTGCCTCTTCCACGGTCTGGGCGTTTTGCAGCTCGATCTGCTCGCGCGTTATGCGCATGACGGGTGAGGTGTAATGTGTATCACGTACGACCTCCTGGCGGATAACCATCGTCTTGAACACGACTGGCTGGTCATCACCTGCCGCGGGTTTACCCTTGTCCTTATCCTCGCTCGTTGCTTCAATTGGCGCTTTCACTTCAGCAGCCGGAAGGGGTGTAGCGCTTGGCACCATCTGACTGCTGGTTTGCGCTGACTGAGTTGGTCTGCCCGGCTGCACGCTCTGTCTTTTGATTGCGCTGGCCGGTTGCGGGATAGCTGCGAGCGGCTTGGCTGCCTGGGCGACTGTCACATTCTTTTCCGGCAGAGGTTTCTTGGCCAGTGCCGGCGCATCGGCTGCCCAGACAGACGATGCGCACAGCAGACCCGCCAGCGCGAGCGGAATGGGTTTTAGTTTTGTATTAACTTGCATATTGGCTCGCCTGTTTTCTAATTGAGCGAATTTGTTTATCGCTGTTTCCGCAACATGCTGGCAGCTACTGTTCGGTCCCCGTATCAATCGATCATTTTGCGGGAATCCGCTCGAACGACACGATACGCAAGCCTTCTGCTGCGGTATTCCACACCACCAGCACTTGCTTGCCGTTTATCAGCGGCACGGGATAATCCGCCGCTCCGGTGGAATCCATCAGATGTTGCGGCTCACTCCAGGAACCACCGCCATCTTTCGAGTGCATCATCTGCACGGAATAGGCGCGCCCATCAAATTCGCGCCAAGTGAGGATGATCGTGTCGCCCGCCGCCACTACCGCCGCATGATTTGCCTGGACTGCGGGATTGCCGATAGCCAGAGGCTGCGATTCCCAGTCGTCGTCGATGCGTTTGTAGAACAGTCCCTGGCGCTTCTTGCCATTGGTGAACCAGGTCAGATGCAACCGGCCTTGGCCATCGGCTGCGATACTGCCGCCGTTATGCGGACAGGCATCAATTTGCCATTCATCATCCGTGGCACGGCGTACCCCACCATGATCCAGATTCGCGATGGCGAAATCGCGCGTGTTGATACCGAAAATATTGCGCCAGAGCGCTACCGGCCCTGCCTGCGTCCAGCTAAGCGCAATCCGGCAGCACTCGCAGATATGTTGCTGAAATTTGCGGTTGGCGCCGAAACTTGCGCCGTTGTCACCTGATTGCGCGGTGTATATCGACACTCCGGAGAACTTGCCGCCTTGTTCCTTCGCATCGCGGTCACGCGCATCCAGCCACGCCACCACTACCCTGCCGGCGCCGTCAATCGCCAGCGCATCGAAGCGATGGCTGGTGATGCGGCCGTCGTCGTTCAGAGTGACCGGGGTGGAAAAGCTCCGGCCTGAATCCGTGGAACGTGCGAAGCGGATGTTGCCGGAATATCGCTGCGGCAGCGTTTGCGTCCAGCTCAGGAGTGCCGTGCCATCGCGTGTCACGGCAATCTTGGGACGATTCTCTCCGTCAGCCGATATGTCTTCCGGTTCGGGAGTAACCACCACCGCACTGGAAAAACTTTCCCCGCCATCATCCGAGCGGGAGACCAGCAGCCGCTGATTCTCCACCTTGGCCAGCCATAAGTGGCCGTCACCATCAAGCGTTACGCCCACCGCCAATGTCGTCTTGGGCGGCCGCGGTTTCGCGTCGCGTTGATCTTCCGTGGCCGGAACTTCGTGGTCCGCGAGTGCTGTTGCCGAAATGCTCAGCAACAAAATAGCTGCAATACGATGAATCCACATACTCATTTCTCACAACAATATCGAGGTGTGAGATTAACTTGGTTTATGCAGTGTGGGAATGTGGCAAATTGTCGCACCCTGGTTGATCGGCATGTATGCACATACCAGGCAAGACCCTGCGCACTCCAAGGATAGAGAGGATAGAGTGGGCGGCCTCTAGAGAGGATAGAGTGGGCGGCCTCTCGAGTTTGAGCAGGTGGGGCGGGACCAAGGGGAGCGGCGGCACGATGCCAAAGCAATGCTATGCGCGCCGTGGCGACTTTAATCCAGGGGAATTAAACGATAACCTTCATTCTTGCTGTTCCACGACACGAAAATGCCTTGGGCACTGCTTAGTAAAAATGGAAAGTCGGTTCTATTCGCGCTTTCTGCGATCGACCTGGCCGGTGACCAGGTCTGACCCCCATCGGTTGACTGCATCACCAGAAGTTGCGTTTTGGCGCCGTCATACTCGGTCCAGGTCAGGATGACATGCTTTCCGCGAGCCATGATGTCCGGATGGCTGGGCAGTTTTTCCGACGCACCGAATGGCAACGGATCTGAAAAATTCTGTCCCCGGTCGGATGAATAGGCATAGAACAAACCTTGACGGACGCTGCCTTGCGTAAACCAGGCAATATGGTAGCGGCCATCGTCACTGATAGAAATTGCCGGTCCATGTTCAGGACAGCCCTTGATCTCCCATTGGTCAAAGGTGACGCGCCACGATAGCGGTTCCTTACTGTCAGCTCGTGTCCTGATTAGACCATGATCGCGGATGTTGCCCGGATAAATGAAGCGCGCGAACAAAACAGGCTGGCCATCGTTATCAATAGCAGCGGCAATACGGCAGCATTCGCAAAGGATATCGGAGAGTTTTCGGTTGACGAAATCAAGATTGCTCTGGCCGTCAGCGGTCGTGTAATAAATCGCGTTCCCTGGTTGTCTCCAGTCGGTGCGGTCGCGTTCGTCAAGCCAGAAGATATGGGCTTGACCAGACGAATTTAAAACCAGCCGGCCTTGAAACGAATTTGCTTCGGATGCTTTGTCGCTCAAGGGTTTTGGCGTTGAGAAACTGCGGCCATTATCGTTAGAGGTACTGAAGTATAGGGCTATCGGTTGAACACCTTCAGCCGCATAGATGACGGAGACCCGGCCGGAACGATCCACGGCGATGCCGGGCCGATTCTCACCGCTCACCTTGATGCGTTGTGATTCCCTATTGATACGCACAGGCGCACTGAAGGTCTTGCCCAGGTCGGTTGAATAATCAACATATACATGCCATTTCTCCGGCACGATCCGCCATAAGCGGCCATCTGGGCCAAAAGCGGCGGTGACGAACAGCCCGCCGCCTTGAGGGTAGTGCGTGTAATCGGTTGTTCCGGCTTTTGGATGATAGCCGTAGCCAGCAGTGCTTAACGCCATGGCGCCGAGCAGCAATAGGTAGCTGAGCAGTCGACTATTGCTCAGCAAAGGATGCCCAGGAAGTCGCTTTGCAGCTTCTCTATTATTGATGCAAATGGTTTTTTCTGTAGTTGGGTAATCAGGCCAGGCAATCATTGTGATCAATCCAGAATCCGCGAGAATACAGATTGCTGCTAGAGAAGCGCTAGAACGCGACAACGAAGCGGTAAGTGATCCGATAATCCGGTGGTGTCTGGTAACCGCTGATGTCTTTTACTATCGGTGTGCCAATTGACAAGGCAGTATTCCACCTTTTGCCGCCGGAGTATCTGATGCCCGGCGAGACATAAACAATATTACTGCCCGAGTTCATATCAGCCAAGCCAGCGGCTCTCTGACGATCCTGCCATGTGCCGTTTAGTTCCAGAACACCCGTCCACGGCGCATTGTTGCTGCCGACGAAGAGGTTGTTTCTAGCCATGCCAACAAAGGCATAGGAAAGCGCAGCATTGTAATCAAAAAGATCGCCGAGGTCGGTTTTTTGCGCCCCTGTGGTTGCTACTGTATAGAGGATGCTGCTATCAAGCGAGAGCTTTCCCATGGCGCGAGTGTAGGAAAAACCAACAGCAGGATTCCATGCGCCGCCACTGGGCTGAGCGTGTGTTTCAAGTCTCTCACGTTCACCGTGGTGGTTGAGGCCTTGGACGTGGGTTGCACCTGATGCGGTTTTGAGAGCCACGACCAGTGATAAATGGTTTAGCTGATCGGCGGTGTGGAAAAAACGGTATTGACTGAACAGGGAAACGCCGCCAAATCCAGCTGGATTACCCATTCTAACGATTTCATCGCCATGTTCACTCGGTGAGCGCAGACCGTCACGCAGCACACCAGCAAAGCGGATACCCAGCGTCAAGTTGTCGGTCACACCATAGGCCGCAAATGTCGATGGTATTAGAAGAGATTTCACACTGTGAACATCGCCATAGGTATTACCCAAATCAAGCAATTTTGCGTCCGACGCACTGTCAAAACGGGTAAATTGGGTGATTACACCGCCGGCCCACATACCAACAGGAAGCGTTACGCCGGTTTGAGTGATAATCGGAGATGCGGTGCCAATGCCGAAGCCCAGAGAACCGTGATCAGCCAGAACTGCGTTACTGTGAACGGCAAATGCTGATGCTAGAAGCATTACCAGAGGTATTTTTTTCGACAGATTCATGACTAATTCTTATAATTTATGGCTTTGGGATACTAAGCATTCATTAAATGACAAGGCTAGAGAGTACCCCAGTTCAACAAGCATGGGGTGCGGCAAATTGTCGCACCCCACCGTCAGGGCCCTATTGCAGTGATTCGCGGGATTAATGCTAAAGAATTATTCGCTGGCTGCCGCCACGCGAGTAATCATTCGCAGCTTACACAAGTGCTGGAGATAAAAAGTGGTGTGCATCAGAAATGGCAACAGAAATAATGCCAACCAGAAAATAATTCTGCTGTACTACATGCGTCTGGATATTGCTTCAGGGAGCGGGACCAAAGGTAGGAGCTTTATCCTCTCATTTGCTGCCTGTGCCGTTGCCATGCCGCTTCTCGTTTGAGCACGATATGCACCGCCCGCATGACACTGCCCACATCAGCCGGTTTCTCGCTGTGTTCAAAGCGCCCGCTCAGTTCGCTCTCCGGGTGCAGTCTGCCGCTCTGGCAGAGCGACCATATCTCCGCGCCATAGTCGGTATGCCAGAGCTCGGGGGCAAAGCGGCTGAAATAGGCAGTCAGGTTGTCGACGTCCCGCTTGAGCATTCTGTGGGCGTTATTGTTGCCTGCAGCGGCAACGGCTTGGGGCAAGTCGATGATGACCAGCCCTTCACTGCCGACGAGCACGTTATATTGCGACAGATCGCCGTGAACGATGCCGGCACAGAGCATGTGCACCAGCTGCCGAATCAGGATGCGGTGGTACTCGCGTGCCTGTTCTGCCGTCAGCACCAGATCGTGGAGCTTCGGAGCAACATCGCCATTACTGTCAGTTATCAATTCCATCAGCAGCACGCCTTCAAAGAAGTTATACGGCTGCGGCACGCGCACACCGGCGCCAGCAAGACGGTACAGGGCATCCACTTCCGCGCTTTGCCATGCATCTTCCTGCACTTTGCGGCCATAGTGGCTGCTCTTCTCCATGGCGCGGGCACGACGGCTGTTTTTGATTCTGCGTCCTTCGGTGTAATCAACACTCTGGTGAAAGCTGCGCAGATTGGCTTCTTTGTAAACCTTAGCGCAGCGGAGGTTTACCCCGCAGCGAACCACATAGATCATGGCTTCTTTGCCGCTCATGAGTTGGCAGATGACGGCATCGACGAGGCCTTCTTCAATCAGTGTTTCAATTCTTTTCGGGATTTTCATGGGCGTTTATGTGAGCAGGTAATTCTGCTGCCAGCTGCTCATTTCTCCTTGTCAAAGTTGGGTTGATGGAATTTTTTTGCTTCATGCTCTGATATATCCGGTATCTGGCAGAAAACGAAAGCGAGCGGACTGCTTTATCGCCACTCCTTGTTTCTGGCTGGCTTGCTGCGACCGCTTTCTTTGTGATTTCTTTACGGTTGGAACGGAATGCTGCCGACAGCGACTTGAATAACCTACTCTCGTTAAGTTTGGTAAACATGATTTCTCCTTTGACGGTTGTTGTCAGAATTAACCACGTGGATTGAATTGTAAGGACGAAAAACCATTATGGGAATGTGGCAATTTGTCGCGCGACAATTTGTCGCACCCCAGTCGTTCAGCATGGCTGTCGAAGGTAGGCGTCCCTTCAGGGACGATTGTTTAATTCCTCGCGCATGAATGCGCTCCTGCCGGATGATGAAGCTGGGATGCGGATGTGGGAACTCCTTCAGGTACGATGTTCAGTCGTTCCCGAGGGCGTCCAGCGGAACAAATGCTGTGTGAATACCGTGGCCGGGTGCTGCACCTGTCCAGGCCAGGATGAGCCCCGACCCGTCCGCGATCAGTTGCGGCACGCCGGCATCTCGCCCGTTGCTGATTTCCACCGTTCGCTGCACCGGACCAGTGGTACCGTCAACAAACAGTTTGCGCAACGCCAGGCTGGATTTTTTTGTAACCGCATCCGGTGCGGTGATCCAGGAAATGATGGCCGTGCGGTCATCGCTCCAGACGATGCCAACACGCCCGGATGGTCCCGCTTCGTCCACCTCAATCGGTTGGCCAAAACTCTGCCCGCCATCGCTGGAGAATGCGGCGCGCACACGCGGACGGTTGTCCTGTGCAGTAAACCAGGCAGCTACGACTTGCATTCCGCGTGCGGCCAGCATGGGCCCATTGACCGGACATCCAGCAATTTTCCAGCCTTCCGCGCCCAGCGGCATAGGCGCTGACCATTTGCCATCGCGCATACGCGCTACCCGATGGTCGCGTATTTCGTCGTTGGTACGGCTGCGCCAAGCCGCTACTGGACCGGCCGAGGTTACGGCAACAGTTAGCCAGCAGCAGGTACAGGTATTGTCGTCAAGCACCTGTTCAGCATCAATACTGCCATCGCGGTGAATGCGCCGGTAGCGCAAGGCGGAATTACCCGATTCTGTGGGATGCGCGCTGTGATCCATTTGCTCAAGATGATCGCCCCCCTCCAGCCAGATAATGCCCGCATCACCATCAACGGAAAATATCGCGGCAAAGCCATGCTCGCCCGCAGATCGCTCCCGATGTGGTGGTTTGGGGGTACTCCAGGTCGCGCCGGCATCGGTGGAGATGGACATTGCAATATCATAATCATAGGTACGTCCGCCGGTTTGTTTGACCAGCCAGTGCGCCACCCAGAACGATTTGTCGATCGCCACCACGGAAGGAAAGTCGCTCCAGTTTATGAACCAGCCGGAACCGCGGGCTACTTCACCCTGGCGCACCCATTGGCCGCCGCGAAACACGCTGAATTTGAGGATATGCTCATTGGCCAGCGGCTCCACCCAGTTCATCAGTATCCCGCCACCGGGCAGTGATGCAAGACGGGGAAGACGCGCACCGGCGGCGGCAGGATTCACAATGTCCTGAATTTTGGCAGCAGGTTGTTGCACTGGCTGGCATGAGACGGCAGCCATGGCCAGCCCGATCGCAGCGGCTGCGACAGCCAGTTTGTATATCGGTTTTTTCAATCTGGTCAGGAGAGGTCTAATTCCACAACAGCCGTCAATTGTAGAGAGAACAGCTATTCGACGGAATGTGGCAAATTGTCGCAGGACAAAACCTCCTCCGGGTTATCGCCGGGCGATACAAACCGATGGTGGATTGGAACTCTGCCGCTGGGCTTTTATGGGTGAAGGGGTATTGGACACATCCTGATCGAACCGGGGAAGCCGATACGGATGTCTGCATCGAGAGTCTTAACGGCAAATTTTTCGACGAGTGCTTGAATGGATGCTGCGAACACAGATTTGAGATATTGGCAGGCGCATGCAGGAATCGCAGCGAGGCAGCGCGACTACAACGAAGTGCGGCCGCATGGTAAGCAACTGCAAATGCTTACCTCCTGCAAACATGGTTTAATCTTGCAACTCCAAGGTGTTGCTACTTATCGATTGCAGGGCGATAGGAGCACAGATCCCCACGGTGATCTCGCAGCGCATCAACCCATAGCCTGGGCTGATGCGCTTGCCGAGTGATAATCGCTGATCCAAGCTGTGGCTGAATTTATTTCATTTGCTCTTTCCGGATTTCTTCTTGGCTATTTCGCCTTTTCCTATTTCGGCCTTATCGATAAAGCCATCCTTGTTGGCATCCAAATGCTCAAACATGGCGTCGTGATGCTTAGTCCATTCTTCCTTGCTGACCTTACCATCCTTGTTGATATCCGCCATGGTCGCACCACACAAGCCTTCACTGGCTTTTGCACCACATTTGCCCTCACCAGCTTTCATTCCACCGCATTTACCTTCACCGGCTTTCTTCTCACCATACCCATGGGCATCGGCCACCATGTAGCCCTTGTCCAGGGATTGGATGGCGAAGGGGTTGTCAGCCGCAAAGGCGATAGGTGCAGCACCGAGGGTGGCGGCAAAGGCGGAACCAACAGCAATAGAAATGATGGATCTTTTGCTAGACATGATGTTTCTCCTATACATGAAAAAATGTTACGTCACAATTCACCGGGAACGCCGATGCGCGTTTATTGCAGGAAACCCATGAATTGAGTTCTCTTTGCTTCAAGGTAGCACATGGGGTCTCTTTATCAATACTGGAAGGACTAAATCGCTCATGAATTGAGTTCTCTTTGCTTCAAAGTAGCACATGGGGTCTCTTTATCAATACTGGAAGGACTAAATCGCTCATGAATTGAGTTCTCTTTGCTTCAAGGTAGCACATGTGTCCGCAGTCATTGTGGTTTTGTAAATTTGCATGCGCAGTCTCGTTAAGGCGTCATCATGGAATTAGGGGAGTAAGCGTCTGCCGGAAATTGAGGTCTACAAACTACCATCCATATGGCCCATAGTATCCTCGCCAGTAAAACGGATAACCGGGATAGCCAAAATAAGGGTTGAAGCGGTAGTCGCCAAACCCTCTGCGGCTATAATAATAATCGTCGCGGTCATTACGCGCCCACAGGTGAATAACCGTGGCCGATATCAGCGGCAGCCGGACGACTCTTTTGCCGATGGTACGTTCGATATCGCCCGTAAGTATTCCTGCAACGGTGACCTCCTTGTCTTTGGCATAGACCACCGGATCAAGGAATTCAGTGCTTTTAATGACAAAGCGTCCTTCGCCTGGTTTGTTTAACTGCGGACGGCCATCGTAAGGATCAAGGGGATAGAACAATACTTGCACCAGGCTGGAATCCTGCTCGTTTTCCACCTCGATGATGACTCCGCCCCAGCGCACCGAAGCATCCTTGTTTGTGCTTTGGCTTGCCTGACCATAGGGAACGTCCACCACGGGCACATCCTTCAGTGCCGACGGCAGGCTTACGCAAGCGCTCAAGAATAAGCAGGCTAATGATAAATACAGTTTTGAAGGCCGGTTTGAAATGAGATTTGAACGCATATTCGTTTAATCTCCGAATTGTTGACCGGCACACTTTAACGCGTCCCGCGTGCACGAATGGATTAAGCCTGGTTTTCTGTTAGGTCGTGAAAGGCCCGGCAAGTTCACAGTACCTGTTTCTAATGGAGAAACCTTACCTGGGTAAAGTAAGTCCGTTGCGGCATGGGGTGAAAGATCCAGTACTTTTCGTTGTTAACGTTGTCGATACCAGCGCTGATAGTTATTTTCGGGGTGGCCCTGTAATTTGCGCGTAAATCAACGACGAAATAGTTGGTAAGCCCTGTATACGAACCGCCATGAAGGTCGGTGTTATCCAATCGGCCGAACTGTTGGCTGCTGTAACGGGTCATCACCGAGCCGTTGAGCTTCTCGGTTGCACGGTAAGTAACTATCGTGCTGGCTCGCCACGTTGGAACTCTGGGTTGACGTTTGCCAGTCGTATTGACGTCAGTGGAAGATCAGTAGTGTCCGGTTAACTTACGAAGTTATGCGCTGAAACCAAGTATTGGCGCAGCTTGAAGAGCAATTTATTTTGGTGCCGATTTGAAATCAGTT
>JAYSQR010000047.1:0-63831 GCA_043721435.1 Nitrosospira sp.
AAACTGATTTCAAATCGGCACCAAAATAAATTGCTCTTCAAGCTGCGCCAATACTTGGTTTCAGCGCATAACTTCGTAAGTTAACCGGACACTACTGATAGCTAATGACCAATATTGAGATTGATGGCAAACAGGTATCCGTGCCCCCAGGTGGCACCGTCATGGACGGCGCCAGACAGTTGGGTATATACATTCCGTATTTCTGCTATCACAAGAAACTATCGATCGCGGCCAACTGCCGCATGTGTCTGGTACAGGTAGAAAAAGCACCCAAGCCCATGCCTGCCTGTTCTACGCCTGCGGTGGAGGGCATGAAAGTGTCCACCCATTCCGCAATGGCGGTAGCATCACAAAAAGGCCAGATGGAGTTTCTGCTCATCAATCATCCACTGGATTGTCCCATTTGTGACCAGGGTGGCGAGTGCCAGCTACAGGATCTGGCGGTAGGTTACGGAGCAAGCGCATCACGTTATACGGAACCCAAGCGGGTGGTGGTGAACAAGAATCTGGGGCCGCTGATTTCCACCGACATGACTCGCTGTATTCTCTGCACCCGCTGCGTACGCTTCGGCCAGGAAATCGCCGGCATTATGGAACTGGGCATGGCAGGTCGCGGCGAACATGCTGAAATTCTGACGTTTGTCGGCAGCACAGTGGATTCGGAGTTGTCCGGCAACATGATCGATCTTTGTCCGGTGGGTGCGCTGGTTAGCAAACCATTCCGCTATTCTGCCCGCACCTGGGAATTGTCGCGCCGGAGATCCGTGAGTCCGCATTGCGGTCTCGGTTCCAATCTGGTGGTGCAAATAAAGCAGAATCGGGTAATGCGCGTATTGCCGCGCGAGAATGAAGAGATCAACGAGTGTTGGCTCTCGGACAAGGACCGTTTCTCCTACGAGGGGCTTAATTCGGAGGAACGTCTGACCACGCCGATGATAAAGCGTGATGGGCAGTGGCAGGAATGCGACTGGCAGACCGCACTGGAATTCGTCGCCACGGGATTGAAAGCGGCAAAGGAAAAACACGGCGCACAGAGCATAGGCGCGCTGGCTTCGCCCCACAGTACCCTGGAAGAGCTTTATCTGCTTCAGAAACTGGTACGGGCTATGGGCAGCGGGAATGTGGATCATCGCCTGCGTCAATCCGATTTCCGTGCTGACAACCAGTTACAAGGCGTGCCTTGGCTGGGGATGAAAATCGCCGGGATTTCGCAATTGAAATCGGCGCTGGTTATCGGCAGCACCCTGCGCAAGGATCACCCTCTCATCGCGCAGCGTTTGCGCCAGGCGGTGAAGCAGGGGGCGCAATTGAATCTGATCAACCCGGTCGATGATGATCTGTTTGCAAAAATAGCTAATCATGCTGTCGTGGCTCCCGCTGTAATGGCTGCGATGCTGGCGCAGGTTCTGCAGGCTGCCGCTGAATTGAAAGCAGTGGAGATTCCGGATGCGGTGAAGAATGCAGTAAACACCGTCAGCGTGACGAATAGCGCGCGTGCGATCGCTGCCAGCCTCATTGACAATAAGCCGGCCGCGATTTTCCTCGGCAACCTAACGCAGCATCATCCGCAATATGCAGACATTCATGTGCTGGCGCAGCATATCGCGCAAATTACAGAAGCAAGTTTCGGTGTGCTGGGGGAGGCCGCCAACAGCGTGGGGGCATATCTTGTCGGGGCAGTGCCGGGTGCGGTGGGAACATCAACTAGCTACAGTCAGGTGGGAGCAAGTGGCAGCAATGCTGCGCAAATGCTGGGGATGAGCGCCACTCCTGCCGCCGAGCCATGCAAGGCTTACGTATTGATGAATCTGGAAGCGGAATTCGACAGTCACAATCCGCAGCAGGCGATGAAAACATTGGCTGCAGCAGAGCTGGTGGTGATGCTGAGCGCCTATAAGAAGCATGTCGCCAGTGTCGATTATGCCGACGTGCTGCTGCCGATTGCGCCATTCACCGAAACTTCCGGCACTTTTGTCAACACCGAAGGCCGTGTGCAGAGCTTCAACGGGGTGGTGGCACCCCTAGGCGAGGCACGCCCGGCGTGGAAGGTGCTGCGGGTGCTGGGCAACCTGCTGCAACTTGACGGTTTCAATTATGAGACACCAGAGCAAGTGCGGGCGGAGATTTCTCCCGCCGACAGCGATATCAGCACGCGGCTGGATAACAAGCTGGATAACTTTACCGTTGGTGAAATCGGGCAAGCGGGTGCGGGACTCCAACGTATTGGTGAGGTTCCGATATATCAAGCCGATCCCATCGTACGCCGTGCAGAATCGCTGCAGCGCACGCATGATGCTGCGGCACTGGCGGCATGGATGCCGGGCGCATTACTGGACAGGCTCGATGTGCGGGCGGGTGACACAGTCAAAGTAAAACAGGGTGACGGCGAAGTGCTGCTGCCGGCGGCTCGTGACGACAAGCTGCCCGCCAATTGCGTGCGCGTGGCGTCCGCTCATCCGCTGACCGTGGCACTGGGCGCGATGTTTGGTAAAATCACGGTAGAAAAATTGTGATAGTGGGATCCAGGGTTTATTGATGGAATACGCGCAACAATTATTTGGACAGTTTTTTGGCACCGAGTGGGGGCCTGCTCTGTTCAGCCTGACGAAAAATCTGGTGCTGATCGTCGCCATTGTGCTGCCGTTGCTGCTGGGTGTGGCTTATCTCACGCTGGCAGAGCGCAAGATCATCGCTTTCATGCAGATTCGCGTCGGGCCTAACCGGGTGACATTCTTCGGTATTCCGTGGCTGGCTGGCTGGGGGCAACCCATCGCCGACGCGGTCAAGGCGCTGATGAAGGAAATCATCATTCCCAACGGCGCCAATAAATTCCTGTTCATAATGGCGCCGATACTGACCATCGCACCGGCACTGGCGGCATGGGCGGTCGTGCCGTTTTCTCCGGAAATGGTGCTGGCGGACATCAACGCCGGCCTGCTTTATATTCTAGCCATGACCTCCATGGGTGTTTACGGCGTCATTATTGCGGGCTGGGCATCCAACTCCAAGTATGCATTTCTCGGGGCGATGCGTTCTGCTGCGCAGGTGGTTTCGTACGAACTGGCGATGGGTTTTGCGCTGGTGTGTGTGCTGATGCTGTCGCACAGCCTCAACCTGGGCGATATCGTCAAGGGTCAGGAGGGCGGCAGTTTCATCAACTGGTATCTGATTCCGCTGTTCCCCATGTTTCTGGTGTATTTCATTTCCGGCGTGGCGGAAACCAATCGCGCCCCGTTCGATGTGGCCGAAGGCGAGTCGGAGATCGTTGCCGGGTTCCATGTGGAATATTCCGGCATGGCTTTTACGGTATTTTTCCTGGCGGAATACGCCAACATGATACTGGTGGCAACGCTTGCCAGCCTCATATTCCTGGGTGGCTGGCTGCCGCTGCTCAACATTGCACCGTTTACCCTGATTCCCGGTTTCATCTGGTTACTGCTGAAGATAGCATTTCTGCTGTTCTTTTTTCTCTGGTTCCGCGCCACTTTCCCGCGCTACCGCTACGACCAGATCATGCGTCTTGGCTGGAAGGTGTTCATTCCGATCACGCTGGTGTGGATCGTGCTGCTGGGTGCGGTGATGCAACTGCCGCCATCGTTCCTGAATGCGTTCCCGCTTAATTTGTGGTTTCACTGAGACAGGAGAAAGCCATGAATCGTATCAAGGATTTTTTCCGTACCTTCCTGCTGTTTGAGCTGCTCAAGGGAATGATGCTCACCGGGCGCTACATGTTCGCGCGTAAAATCACGATCCACTTTCCCGAAGAAAAAACGCCGCAATCTCCCCGCTTTCGCGGACTGCATGCACTGCGCCGCTATCCCAATGGAGAAGAGCGCTGCATTGCCTGCAAGCTGTGCGAGGCGGTATGCCCGGCGCTGGCGATTACCATCGAATCCGAGCAGCGGGATGACGGCACCCGGCGCACTACGCGCTATGACATCGATCTGACCAAGTGCATATTCTGCGGCTTCTGCGAGGAATCCTGCCCGGTGGATTCGATAGTCGAGACCCGTATTCTGGAATATCACGGCGAGAAACGCGGCGATCTGGTTTATACCAAGCAGATGCTGCTGGCGGTGGGCGATCGGTATGAAGAACAGATAGCGAAAGACAGAGAAGCGGATGCGAGCTACCGATAAGTGCATATGAGTTTTCAGGACATAACTTTCTATTTTTTTGCGACCGTGCTGGTGGCGTCCGCGCTAGGCGTCATTACCGCGCGCAACCCGGTGCATGCGGCGTTGTTGCTGGTGCTGGCATTTTTTACCTGTGCCGGACTGTGGCTGCTGCTGCAGGCGGAATTTCTCGCGATCACGCTGGTGCTGGTGTATGTGGGCGCGGTGATGGTGCTGTTCCTGTTCGTGGTAATGATGCTGGACATCAATCTCGACCGGTTGCATGAAGGTTTCTGGAAATGGTTCCCGTTCGGCGCATTGCTGGCGCTGGTGATGGCGGCCGAGATGGCCATGGTGCTGATGGGCAGGAAGTTCAGCGCCGGTCAGATGCCTGCACCACCAGCGCGCGCCGCCGATTACAGCAACACCAAGGAATTGGGTCGCTTGATTTACACCGAATATGTTTACGCATTCGAACTGGCAGCAGTGATTCTGCTGGTGGCGATAGTTGCTGCGATCGCGCTGACGCTGCGCCGCCGTACCGGCCCCCGTTTCCTTGATCCGTCGCAACAGGTGAAAGTAAAGCGCGCTGACCGGGTGCGGATGGTGTCGATGCCGTCCGAGAAGAAGGAGTAAGAGCGATGATTATGTCGGATGTAATCCTGAGAAGGGGCAGTTAACTTGGTGTCGTTATCCCATTACCTGGTACTCGGTGCGATTCTGTTCGCCATCAGTATTGTCGGCATTTTCCTCAACCGGAAGAATGTGATCATCCTGTTGATGGCGATCGAACTGATGCTGCTGGCGGTCAACATGAATTTCATCGCGTTTTCGCATTACCTGCAAGACGTGTCAGGGCAGATTTTTGTATTTTTCATTCTTACCGTGGCGGCGGCGGAGTCTGCCATTGGCTTGGCGATACTGGTGGTGCTGTTCCGTAACTTGCGCACCATCAATGTGGATGACCTGAATAAACTCAAAGGATAGTTCCAGGGATTGCAAGACAGCAACTGCCTTGGCAATCCTGAACTAATAACCGAATTTCATGACCGAGATGCAGAAACTTTATTTACTGGTTCCGCTGGCACCGCTGGCAGGGGCGCTAATCGCCGGTCTGTTTGGCCGCGTGATTGGTCCGACCTGGAGTCATCGCGTCACCATTGCGCTGATGCTCGTGTGTGTGGCCGCGTCAGTTACGGTTTTCATGGATGTGTTGCAAGGCAATATCTATAACGGTAGCGTCTATACCTGGATGACTTCCGGCGATACCCGCTTTGAAATTGGTTTTCTGATCGACCAGCTTTCGGCCACGATGATGGTGGTGGTGAGTTTCGTGTCGCTGATGGTGCATATCTACACCATCGGCTACATGCACAACGATCCCGGTTATCAGCGTTTCTTCAGCTATATCTCGCTGTTTACCTTCTCGATGCTGATGCTGGTGATGGCCAATAACTTCCTGCAGCTTTTCTTTGGCTGGGAAGCGGTGGGTCTGGTTTCCTATTTGCTGATCGGTTTCTGGTATACCCGTCCGACAGCGGTCTATGCCAACATGAAGGCCTTCCTGGTAAATCGTGTCGGCGATTTCGGCTTTCTCCTCGGCATTGGCCTGGTGCTGATGTATTTTGGCACGCTGGATTATGCGGCGGTATTTGCGCAAGCGCCGCAGATCGCGACCCAGACCATCGAAATCATTCCTGGATCGCCGTGGCTGCTGATGTCGGTGACGTGCATACTGCTGTTCGTCGGCGCCATGGGGAAATCCGCGCAGTTCCCGCTGCATGTGTGGCTGCCGGATTCGATGGAAGGGCCGACACCAATTTCTGCACTGATCCATGCCGCCACCATGGTGACTGCAGGTATTTTCATGGTGGCGCGCATGTCGCCGCTGTTTGAGTTATCCGATACCGCGCTGACGGTGATACTGGTAATTGGCGGCATTACCACGCTGTCCATGGCGCTGGTGGCCATCGTGCAGAACGACATCAAGCGCGTGGTGGCGTATTCCACTCTGTCGCAACTGGGCTATATGACGGTGGCACTGGGCGCCTCAGCCTATTCGGTGGCGGTATTCCACCTGATGACGCACGCGTTCTTCAAGGCGGTGCTGTTCCTGGGCGCAGGTTCGGTAATCATCGCCATGCACCACGAGCAGGACATGCGGAAAATGGGTGGACTCAAGAAATACATGCCCATTACTTACTGGACCATGTTCATGGCGGCAGTGGCAAGTGCCGGGGTGCCCGGTTTCTCCGGATTCTTTTCCAAGGATGCCATCATTGAAGCGGTGCATTTCGCCGATATTCCCGGCGCCGGTTTCGCCTATTTCTGCGTGCTATCCACCGTGTTCATCACCGCGTTCTACACCTTCCGCCTGCTGTTCATGACCTTCCATGGCAAGCCGCGCATGGACCACCACACTGAGGAGCATTTGCACGAATCGCCCTGGGTGGTGACGCTGCCGCTCATCATCCTGGCAATCCCCACCGTCGGCGCAGGCTGGTTGATCGGGCCGATGCTGTTTGGCGGCTATTTCGGTGACGCCATCCTGATCGCGCCGCAGCATGGGGCGGTGGCACAAATGGCTGAGGGATTTCACGGCATCGTAGGGATGATGACCCATGCGCTCTCTACTGCACCATTCTGGCTTTCCATCGGCGGGATTTTCACCGCCTGGTACCTGTACATGGTGAAAACCGATTTGCCAGAGAAACTAAAGCAAATCGCCGGGCCGCTTTACACCTTGCTTGACCGTAAATATTACATCGACGAATTCTATTCGTGGCTGTTTGCCGGTGGCGCGCGCGCGCTGGGCGGCGGATTGTGGAAAATCGGCGATGTGAAAGTGATCGACGGCTTCTTCGTCAACGGCGCAGCACGGGTAGTAGGCTGGACTGCCTTGCTGGTGCGCCGCTTCCAGTCAGGTTATATCTACCATTACGCATTCACCATGATCGTCGGTGTATTCGTGTTGATGAGCTTGTGGTTGTGATAGTCATGAGAGAACAGACCATCGGATGCTGCATTTCCCCGGCGTGTCTGTCGGATACGCGAATATAACGGAATAAACATGTCGTCTGGTTTTCCCTTGTTAAGTCTGATCATCTGGCTGCCCATTCTCGCCGGTATCGCGGTGCTCGCCACGGGCGGCGATCGCAATGCCCAGTTGGCAAGATACCTGGCGCTCGCTGGATCGGTGGCTGGCCTGCTGGTGGCGCTCCCGCTGTATAGCGGCTTCGACCCGTTGCTGGGAACCATGCAGTTTGTCGAGCTTCACCCCTGGATCGAGCGCTTCAACATCCATTATCACCTGGGTGTGGACGGCATCGCCATGCCGCTGATTCTGCTCAACTGCTTTACCACGCCGCTGGTGGTCATCGCCGGATGGCAGGTGATCAGCAACCGGGTGTCGCAGTATATGGGTGCGCTGCTGATCATGTCCGGCATCGTCAACGGTGTGTTTTCCTCGCTCGATGCGATTCTGTTCTACGTGTTCTGGGAAGCTTCGCTGATCCCGATGTTTCTGATCATCGGCGTTTGGGGTGGCCCCAATCGCGTGTACGCGGCAATCAAATTCTTTCTTTACACGCTGCTGGGATCCCTGCTGATGCTGGTGGCATTCATTTATCTGTACAAGACTTCCGGCGGCAGTTTCTCGATACTGGATTATCACAAGCTGCCATTGCCGCTGGCGCCGCAGATTCTGATATTTGTTGCCTTCCTGCTGGCATTCGCGGTGAAAGTGCCGATGTGGCCGGTGCATACCTGGCTGCCGGATGCGCACGTGGAGGCGCCCACCGGCGGTTCGGTGGTGCTGGCGGCAATCTTGCTGAAACTGGGCGGTTACGGTTTCCTGCGTTTTTCCCTGCCGATCGTGCCGGATGCCAGCCAGTATCTTTCCGGCATGATGATCACATTGTCGCTGGTCGCGGTGGTGTACATCGGGCTGGTTGCGCTGGTGCAGGCGGACATGAAGAAGCTCATCGCCTACTCATCGGTATCGCACATGGGATTCGTCACCCTGGGTTTCTTCCTGTTCAACGCCTACGGGGTTGAAGGCGCAATGGTACAAATGGTTTCACACGGCTTCATCTCCGCTGCGATGTTCCTGTGCGTGGGCGTGATGTATGACCGGCTGCATTCGCGCCAGATCGCCGATTACGGCGGAGTGGCCAACAAGATGCCGGTATTTGCAGCGTTCTTCATGCTGTTTGCCATGGCCAATTCCGGATTGCCAGGCACCAGCGGTTTCGTCGGTGAATTCATGGTGATCATGGGCGCAATGCAGGTGAATTTCTGGTATGCGTTCCTCGCCGCCACCACGCTGATTTTTGGTGCGGCCTACACCCTGTGGATGTACAAGCGGGTGGTATTTGGCGCGGTGACAAGCCCCGCCGTGGAAGCGCTGCAGGATATCAATCGCCGTGAAATTCTGATCCTGGCGATACTGGCAGCGGCAGTGCTGTGGATGGGAGTTTATCCGCTGCCGTTGACGGAAGTGATGCATACCACAGTGGATGAACTGCTGGCTCATGTAGCCCGTGGCAAGTTATAACCGGAATGATGAAATGCAGTTTGCTCTGTTCAAGGATGATAAATGAATTTTCTGCCGCCTGATCTCGCCCCCGCCTATCCGGAGATATTTCTCCTGGTGATGGTGTGCGTGGTGTTGCTGGCTGACCTGGTGGCGGGCGAAAAGAGGCGTTACCTCGCTTATCTGCTGGCGCAGGCTGCGCTGTTCGGTTGCGCGCTGATTACCTTCGTTACGTTGGCTCCTGGCACGACCTATACCTTCTCCGGCATGTTTGTCGACGATGCCATGGCCGATACCCTGAAGCTGCTGACCTATGTCACGGTGTCGATGGTGCTGGTGTATTCACGTGACTATATCGCGGTGCGCGGCATGTTCAACGGCGAGTTTTTCAGCCTGACCTTGTTTGCCACTCTGGGCATGATGGTGATGATTTCCGCCAGCCATTTCCTGACCCTCTACTTGGGACTGGAACTGCTGTCATTGTCGCTCTATGCCATGGTCGCGTTGCGGCGCGATTCGGTGGCGGCCACCGAGGCGGCAATGAAATATTTCGTGCTGGGAGCGCTAGCTTCCGGTTTCCTGCTGTACGGCATGTCCATGGTCTACGGCGCTACCGGTGTACTCAATATTGCACAGGTCGCCGAAGTGATTCAGAAAGTGATCCAGGGCGGCGTAATTGATGATTATGCGATACTGGTAGTGGGGCTGGTATTCATCGTTGCCGGCATCAGCTTCAAGTTGAGCGCAGCACCGTTTCACATGTGGGCGCCGGATGTCTATCAGGGCGCACCCACGGCGGTGGTACTGTTTATCGGTTCAGCCCCCAAACTGGCGGCATTCGGTTTTGTCATGCGCCTGCTGGTGGAGGGCATGGGTTCGATGGCGGCGGACTGGCAGGGGATGCTCATCATCCTGGCAGTGATGTCCATGATCATCGGCAATCTCGCCGCCATTGCCCAGACCAATATCAAGCGCATGCTGGCGTATTCCACCATCTCGCATATGGGTTTCATGCTGCTTGGGATAGTCAGCGCGGATGGCAACGGCTACAGCTCATCCATGTTCTACATGGTGGTTTATGTGTTGATGACCCTGGGTACCTTCGGCATGATCATGCTGTTGTCCCGCGAAGGATTTGAAGCCGAAAAAATTGACGATTTCAAGGGGCTCAACCGGCGCAATCCCTGGTATGCGTTCATTACCTTATTGCTGATGTTCTCGCTGGCCGGCGTTCCGCCGCTGGTGGGTTTTTACGCGAAGCTGTCGGTGTTGCAGGCGGTACTGAATGCGGGTTACGTATGGCTGGCGGTGGTGGCAGTGTTGTTCTCGCTGGTCGGTGCGTTCTATTATCTGCGCATCATCAAGCTGATGTATTTCGACGAACCTGAAAGCGATGCACCGATTCTGCCGTCGGGTGACGTCAAGCTGCTGATAAGCGCAAATGGTCTGGCGGTACTCGCCTTCGGCCTCTTCCCCCAGGCGCTGATGGCGCTGTGCGCTTACGCGATTCAACAGTCCACATAGTGCAGCACCCGATGGTTGCGTCCAATCAATGTGTCGAGGTAAAGTAAGACGACGCGTCCTTCGAATATTACGCTGCCAAGTAACCTACGATTGCCAGTAGTGTTCTTTTCCAAGGACTAGCCTGTATCAGCTCAGACTCGATCTCACAAACGATGTCAGGTGTTTGTGCCATTATCAGACGTTCAATCAAAAATGAAACCGTGGTCTGTCCCCTTTCCGTACGCAACCGTGGTCTGTCCCCCGTTCCTGCGCGTATGCTATATTGCAAATAGCAGATGCGCTCTCGTAGTTGGTCGAGCACCTTCGCGGGCTTCGCCGAAAAACGCTTTTTCTAAAGCGTCGCTAGGCATCAGTAATCAATGGGGCACGCATGACTGGCGACGAATACCTGGCAAGCATACTCCAGAAATATGCTGTCAATATCGCTGGAGCTGAGGCCGCTGGCCAGATCATCTATCCAGTGCTTGTGAAATGGGGCAACGTCTACCTCATCAATGCCGAGTTCTCTGGATCACTCGTAAAAGGGACTGGCATATCAATTGGCACCGATGCTGATATCTTTCTCTCACTGTCTTCGTCAATGCCGGGAACGCTCGCCGATATGTACCTTACGCTATACAACGCCTTAACTATTGCTGGCTACACGGCTCGCAAGCAAAACGTATCTATTGGAGTGAAGGTCAACAGCTACTCGATTGATCTCGTTCCCGGACGAAGGCAATCTCAATACGGTAACGATCACAGCCTCTATCGTAGCAAAACAAATAACTGGACTCAGACTAACGTTGCAAAACACATTGCCTATGTACAAGGCAGTGGCAGAATCAACGAGATAAAAATTCTGAAGGTGTGGCGGCAACTTCACAGGTTGGAGTTCCCCTCGTTCTTCTTGGAAATGGCAGTCATCGACGCGCTGACCTATGCCCGAACTGGCAACCTCGCGGCAAACGTCCTTACTGTTCTGGATCACATTCGAGACAAGATAAAGACCGTCAGATACGTCGATCCCGCAAACACAAATAATGTGGTCTCTGATGACTGCACAGTCGCGGAGAAGATCGCTATCGCGGCTCAGGCGGCAAACTCGCGTGCGCAGCAAACTTGGGAAAGGATTGTGTGGTGATATGAACAAAGCCAAAGCTGAAGCACGAGTTAACGGCAAATCGTTCCTTCGTTCTGCATTTGCTGCAGAACAAGAAGTTCTGGCCGTTCAGCTTAAGTTGTCGTCGAAGTCGATTACGCATGATGGAGTGATGGGTGAAGTCAATGAACAGCACTTCATCCAACTTCTTCGTAAGTACTTGCCTATGCGATACGCAATTGATCATGGGATCGTGATTGACTCTAATGGCGCCACTAGCGACCATATTGACATAGTCATTTTTGACCATCAGTACACGCCAACTCTGCTGGATCAGCATAATCATAGGTTTATTCCAGCCGAGGCGGTCTATTGTGTGCTCGAAGTGAAGCCCACGATTAACAAGACGTATCTGGAGTACGCAGGTGAAAAGGCCAGATCTGTTCGAGAACTTGAACGTACTAGTGTTTCTATTTGTCATGCGGGCGGAGAGTTTCCACCTAAGCCCCTATTCCCAATTGTTGCCGGTATCGTTGCTGCAGACATTGAGTGGGCAGGTGGAATGGCAGGTGATCCTTTCAGCACAAACCTCCAGGCATTGACCAACACTTGTTCTCTGGATTGCGGACTTGCGTTATCCGACAAATCCTTCGACACATTTGATGGATCTCTGACCTTGAGTTCAAGGGACCACTCACTTGCCTTTTTTCTCTTTCGGTTGCTCCAGCGGCTCCAGTCACTCGGAACCGTGCCGGCTATCGACTGGAATAGGTACGCCAAGGTGATTGGGTCCGCAGATCCCTAACAGGCTGTTGAAATTTGCGTTACGTAAGTTCACCGTAAAAAAGCGGCCTCTCAAAACGCGCTGCAATCGATTATTTTGGCATCTGGAATGGTTTGACTACCCCATAAAATACTGCAAATCACCTTCATGAATCGAATTTCAACAGCCTGCTAACATTTCGTTCCAGCGAGCGCCTAATGGCGCCACTGAATTTAAACATTGAGCGCCTGCTTTGAGGACGATCGGACGTCCGTTCAGTGTCGATCTGAGACATTCACCTTCTGACACATCCTGACAGATGTGGCCGCGACTATTCCTGGAGCGCGGTAGGCTGGGGTGAGCTTGTGAACCCCAGCATTTTGAGATTACATGACGCTGCTGGAGTTCGTACCTCACCCCAGCCTGCGGTTCTAAGGTTTCTTATAGCTGATGCGGTAAATTACCCCGGCATGATCATCCGAAACCAGCAGTGCGCCGTCACAAGTGGCCTTATTCAGGCTGTCAACCACTGCTATACCTGCATTCATGACAGAACTCCTTCCCGATATATCTGCTCAATAGCGGATTTCATTGTTACACGTAATACAGAAATCCACGCCGGTCTCTGTCAACGCGTCTATCCGGAGTAAATTGCTCAGAGATTGACTGTACATGTTTTCACGGCGTAACCGTTTTCGATGTCGGGGCGTTTCAGGGAACAGATAGGCGGTTCTACATATGGACGAATATCCATGAGGCAGTCCCGCTACCTTAGTTTCCCGTAGGCCGGTGACTTTGCGTCCTTACCTTTCAGTAAGTTTGCCGAGCAACTGCAGGCTAGCCGATTTCAACCATCTTCTAATTTAGTCGACCATCTCCTCATATGGCATAACGGCAGGGAATAAATTTACTTTAGAAAGATAGATGGAGAGGGTTATTTGCTCCGTGCGCCAGCCGGGTCAGGCAATGATGAATGGGAAGGAAAAATAGAGGCACAGCCTACTTCTGATGGCTGCATTATGGGATAATTTCGCACTTCTCCAGAACCTTGCAAGATGCAGACCCTCTACGACAAACTCTGGCAAAGCCATGTAGTGCAGGAAGAATCCGATAAGCCGAACGGGATGGCGCTGCTCTATATCGACCGCCACTTGGTGCATGAAGTTACCAGCCCACAGGCGTTCGAAGGACTGAGGCTGGCTGGACGCAGGCCTTGGCGCCCGGACTCAATTCTTGCGGTAGCCGACCATAATGTGCCCACCACCGAGCGCGGCCACGGTATCAGCGACCCGATATCGCGTCTGCAAGTGGAAACTCTCGACCAGAATTGCGCAGAATTGGGTATCACCGAATTCAGAATGAACGACCTGCGTCAAGGAATCGTTCACGTGATTGGCCCGGAGCAGGGCGCCACGCTGCCCGGTATGACGGTGGTGTGCGGCGATTCACATACCAGTACGCATGGCGCGTTCGCCTGTCTCGCTTTCGGTATTGGTACCTCGGAAGTGGAACATGTGCTCGCGACCCAGTGTCTGTTGATGAAAAAAGCCAAGGCGATGCAGGTTCTGGTTGAGGGCGAGCTCGGCCATGGCGTCACTGCCAAGGACGTTGCGCTTGCCATTATCGGTAAGATCGGTACCGCAGGTGGTACCGGCTACGCTATTGAATTTACCGGCAGCGCGATCCGCGCGCTTTCTATGGAAGCGCGCATGACGCTTTGCAATATGGCGATCGAGGCGGGTGCGCGCGCCGGCATGATAGCGGTGGACGACATCACCATCGATTACATTAAAGGACGCCCTTTTGCACCAAAAGGCAAATTATGGGAGAAAGCGGTCGCTTATTGGCGCACTCTCAAAAGTGACGAGGGGGTAAACTTCGACCAGGTGGTGAGGCTGGATGCGGCACAGGTCAAACCGCAGGTAACCTGGGGGACTTCACCCGAGATGGTGACGACGATTGACGGCAGAGTGCCCGATCCCTCGCAGATCGCCGATGCAGTGAAGCGTCATGACATGGAGCGTGCGCTCAAATACATGGGACTGGCTCCCAATACGCCGATCAGTGAAATCCGCCTGGATAAGATATTCATTGGCTCCTGCACCAACTCGCGCATTGAAGACTTGCGGGCGGCGGCGGAAGTGGTGAAGGGCAGACATATTGCCGCGAACATCAAGCTTGCCATGGTGGTGCCGGGTTCCGGTCTGGTCAAGCAACAGGCGGAGCAGGAAGGTCTCGACAAGATATTCCGTGATGCCGGATTTGAATGGCGTGAACCGGGCTGTTCCATGTGTCTGGCAATGAATGATGACCGGCTTGCGCCGGGGGAGCGCTGCGCTTCTACATCCAACCGCAATTTTGAGGGCAGGCAGGGACCGGGCGGGCGCACTCACCTGGTAAGTCCAGCGATGGCTGCCGCAGCAGCGGTGGCGGGACATTTTGTGGATGTGCGGGAAATATATTAAACTGCGGAAAGGCGTTTTTGTTTATTTTTTAATAAAGAGGGTGTTATGAAAACATTGCCTGTAATGATCTTGTTGATTGCCACTTTTTGTTTGTCCGCATGCAATACCTTTCAGGGCTTCGGTAAAGACCTGCAGAGGAGTGGCGAGGCGATTGAGAGAACGGCAAAATAACCCCGACTAGCGAGTGGAAAAATTTCATTCCTGCACGGGGCTGGTGGCGCCGCTGGATCGCGCCAACATCGACACCGATGCCATTATTCCCAAGCAGTTTCTAAAATCCATCAAACGTTCCGGCTTCGGTCAGAATCTGTTCGATGAGTGGCGTTATCTGGATCACGGCGAGCCGGGGATGGACGTGACCCAACGCAGGCCCAACCCGGATTTTATCCTTAATCAGCCGCGTTATCGTGGTGCGCAAATATTACTCACGCGCGCAAATTTCGGCTGCGGCTCAAGCCGGGAGCATGCGCCCTGGGCTTTGCAGGATTATGGTTTCCGGGTGATCATCGCCCCCAGTTTCGCCGATATCTTTTTCAGCAATTGCTTCAAGATCGGCCTATTGCCCATCGTGCTCGATACAAACATCGTCGATCGAATATTCCATGAAGTAAGCTCAACCGAGGGTTATTGCCTGACAGTAAATCTGGAGGATCAGATGGTGACTACGCCCAGTGGCGAAGTCTGCACCTTCGATGTCGAACCGTTCCGCAAGCATTGCCTGCTGAACGGCCTGGATGAAATCGGTTTGACGTTGCAGTATGCGGACAAGATCAAGGCATTCGAGGAAAAGCGGCGTACGGAACAGCCGTGGTTGTTTGCATAAAAATTATTTTACTGCGGCTCAGAAAAAGGTTTTATGAAAATTGCAGTTCTAGCCGGTGACGGCGTCGGTCCTGAAATCGTCGCCCAAGCGGTGCAGGTGCTGGAAGCGCTGAGAAGTGACGGGTTGAAATTTGAACTGGAACCGGGTTTACTGGGAGGGTGCGCAGTCGATGCAACCGGGGAACCATTTCCGCAGGCGACGCTTAAGCTGGTTACCGCCGCCGATGCCGTACTGCTGGGTGCCGTGGGCGGTCCGCAGTATGACACGCTGCCGCGGGCACAGCGTCCAGAACGAGGCTTGCTCGCTATCCGCAAGGCTTTGAATCTGTTCGCCAATCTTCGTCCAGCCGTGCTTTACCCCGAGCTTGCCAATGCTTCGACGCTGAAACCCGAAGTGGTTGCAGGGCTGGATATTCTGATTGTACGCGAGTTAACCGGCGATATTTATTTCGGTGAGCCGCGTGGTATCGAACGGCGCGATGGTCAACGTGTCGGTTTCAACACCATGATTTATAGCGAAACGGAGATACGCAGAATCGCGCATGTTGCTTTTCGGGCGGCGCGCAAGCGCAGTCGCAGGCTGTGCTCGGTGGACAAGATGAACGTGCTCGAATGTACGCAACTATGGCGCGAAGTGGTGGTCGAAACAGCGGTGGAATATCCCGACGTGGAGCTTACGCACATGCTGGTGGATAACGCCGCGATGCAGTTGGTACGCAATCCCAGACAATTCGATGTGATGCTGACGGGCAACATGTTTGGCGATATCCTGTCGGATGAAGCATCGATGCTGACCGGTTCCATCGGCATGCTGCCATCGGCATCGCTGGATGACAAGAACAAGGGACTGTATGAGCCGATACACGGCTCAGCTCCGGATATTGCCGGCAAGGATGTAGCCAATCCGCTGGCAACGATATTATCGGTAGCGATGATGCTGCGCTATACATTCAGTCAGGAACCAGCGGCGGCACGCATTGAGAAGGCAGTAAAAAAAGTGCTGGCGCAAGGTTATCGCACCGGCGATATTTACGAATCAGGGATGAAAAAGGTCGGCACCGCTGGAATGGGCAATGCGGTATTGGCGAATTTATAGATAGAAGAGAGATGATCAAATGAAACGAGTGGGATTTGTTGGCTGGCGCGGCATGGTGGGTTCGGTGCTGATGCAGCGCATGCGGGAGGAAAATGATTTTGCGCTGGTGGAACCGGTGTTTTTCACCACCTCGCAAAAGGGCGGACAGGGTCCGGATATCGGCAGAGAAACGCCGCCGCTCAGGGATGCATACAATATCGACGAACTCAAGGCGATGGATATCATCATTTCCTGCCAGGGAGGCGACTATACCACTGCGGTATTTGACAAGCTGCGTCAGGCAGGCTGGCAAGGTTACTGGATTGATGCAGCTTCAACATTGCGCATGGGCAAAGATGCCGTAATCATACTCGACCCGATCAATCTGTCGGTCATCAAACAGGCGCTGCATGATGGCGGGAAAGATTTCATCGGCGGCAATTGCACCGTGAGTCTGATGCTGATGGCGATGGGCGGGTTGTTCGAAGAAGATCTGGTGGAATGGATGAGTGCCATGACTTATCAGGCAGCTTCCGGTGCGGGTGCACAAAACATGCGTGAATTGCTACAGCAGATGGGTGAGGCCCATCGAGTAGCGAAGACCATGCTGGATGACCCTGCTGCGAGCATACTTGACATCGACCGGGAAGTGGCGGGAACGCTGCGCGACGAGAAATTCCCTACGGCGAATTTTGGCGTACCGCTGGCGGGCAGTCTGATTCCGTGGATAGACCGCGATCTTGGCAACGGTCAGACCCGTGAGGAATGGAAAGGCCAGTCCGAGACCAACAAAATCCTGGGACGCAGTGATCAGGCGATCCCGGTGGACGGTATTTGCGTTCGAGTCGGTGCCATGCGCTGCCACAGCCAGGCGTTGACCATCAAATTGAAAAAGGATGTTCCGCTGGACGAGATTGAAGACATTCTTGCTGCAGCGAATAGCTGGGTGCGGGTTATTCCCAACGACCGCGAGAGCACCCTGAAGGAGTTGACCCCAGCCGCGGTCACGGGAACACTCAATATACCGGTGGGACGGCTGCGCAAGCTCGCCATGGGCAAGGAGTATTTGTCCGCATTCACGGTGGGGGATCAGTTGTTATGGGGCGCAGCAGAACCATTGCGCAGGATGCTGAGAATTCTGGTACAGGCCTGATCTTTTATACCCTCATTGAAGAGGTTTGAGTAATCACAACATACTGTAATGGCTCTTTGGGTAGTTGGCCATTACGCGGTCAGCCTGCGCTTTTCTATGAAAACCTCATGTCACAATCGGAAATTTCAGTTAAGAAATAACCGAATTGATACAAAGCATCAGAGGTAAGCTCAGCTTGCTTCGATAACTACATGATGTTAGTCTATTTCTTCTTTCAAAAAACCAGAGCGCGCCGCTGTGTGCAAATCGATTTTTAAACTAGGGTTGTTCCTGATCGTGCTGATGTCGCCGTGGGCTGTGCATGCGGCGGGACTGGGAAAGCTGACGGTTAATTCTGCTCTGGGACAGGCGTTCAAAGCAGAGATCGATCTGGTTGCGGTAAAAAAAGAAGAGATCCCTTCTTTAGCGGCGCGTCTTGCCTCACGCGATGCTTTTCGTAAAGCAGATGTCGATTATGCGCCATTCCTGTCTACGTTCACAGTCAGTGTTGAAGCCCGCTCCGACGGCCAACCCTACATCAGAATTGTCTCCCCGCAACCTGTTGTCGAACCGTTCCTGAGCATGCTGATCGAATTGAACTGGGCATCGGGGCGATTGCTGCGTGAATATACCGTGCTGCTGGATCTGCCGGAAACTGACAGACCTCAACCGGTAGCGCCGGTGATCCAGACTGCGCCGGTAATTCAAAGCGTGCCCGCACCCACTGAGCCGCCTGTCGTCGAGGCTGAACCGGTTATGGTGGAAAAACCGGATGCCCCGATTAAAGATTTCATCAGTGACAAGAAGCCAGCGATACCGGAACCAGTCCCGGTTGGCAGAACTGGTGGCACTACCTATGGTCCGATAAGGAGCGGCGATACTTTAAGCAGGATCGCCCGGCAGGTTGCCCCCGATGGGGTAAATCTCAATCAGATGCTGGTTGCGTTGCATCGTGCCAACCGTGATGCCTTCTCCGGCAATAATATAAATCAGCTTAAGGCGGGGCCAATTCTACGAGTGCCGGACAGCGATGAAATTGCCAAAATTTCTTCGGCAGAAGCGGCCATAGAAGTAAAAGCGCAAATAGCTGACTGGAATGCTTACCGGCAGAAGTTGGCTGCGGCCACCGGTGCAACTCCAGCGACTGGGGCACCAAAGCAAACGACTAGCGGCAAGATCACCACCATTGTTGAGGACAATTCTGCCGCGGCCAGAGAGCCGTCCAAAGAAGTACTGAAGCTTTCCAAAGGCGAAGAGCTGAGCGGGGCAGGTGGCAAGGGAGTAAACGCATCGCAGGATCGCATTCGCGCCATGGAAGAGGATGCCATTGCCAGGAATAAGGCGTTAAACGAAGCCAACGAGCGTATTGCGCTGCTGGAAAAGAACATCAAGGAAATGCAGCATCTGCTGGAATTGAAATCCGCTACCATGGTGGAAGCGCAGAAACGAGCGGAAAGCCTCAAGCCGGATGTTACCCCGTCTTCAACCCCGACGGCATCACCCCAGCCTGTTCCGGTGCCTGCTGTGTCAGCCGAATCGGAAGACGCAAGTGCAGCACCCGCAGAATCGGATGCATCTGCAGTAGCAGCAGCCGAACCAGCCAAGCCTGCGGTGGATTCCACCGTTACACCGGTTGCGCCGCCGCCCGTTCCAGTGGAATCCTCGCTGATGGACGACCTCATGCAGAACATCGAGTATGTGGGAGGAGTGCTTGCGCTTCTGCTGACCGGGATGCTGGGTGTATCCATGATGCGCCGGAAAAAAGAAACTCCGACCGGGGGTTCCGATGTGAGCGCAACGCCGCACATGACAGAACCTCAACTGCACGACGAAGCGTTGCCCGTAGTGGTGGCACCTGCGCCTGCAGCCGTGCTGGAAGCGGTTATAAGTACCGGAGATGTCGATCCAGTCGCCGAAGCGGAAATTTATCTGGATTATGGACGCGATACCCAAGCCGAGAAAACTCTCACGGAGGCTCTGGTAAAGGATCCGAATCGTCCGGAAATATTGGCCAAGTTGCTTGAAGTCTATGTTCAACGCAAGGACAAGGTCGCATTTGAAGCCACCGCCCGGACACTGAAAGCCGTGGCATCTTCAAGCCCGCTGTGGGAGAGGGCCGCTGGATTGGGAGCCGAGATCGATCCCGGGAACCCTTTGTACGGCGACGCGGTCGAGACAAATACCGGTGCGACCAAGGATGAGGCACCCGCACCTATTTCCGATTCGCCGCAGAATGTGACCGCAGCGGAAATGGTTTCTGCCATGGATTTTGACATGGGTGACACCGCTTCCACGCCAGCAAACCAATCAGCGGCATGGAAGCAGACGGCTGAGCCCGATTTCGGAATGAAATTCGATGCAGAGTATGGCAGTGATGATCACAAATCTTCCGTCATCGACACCCAATTCACTGCGGCTGCTGCATCAATAATGCCGACGGGGGAGGATCTGGAAAAAGCCATGGTGTTTGATCTTGATGCTCCTGTGACGAATGCTGCTGTGGAAACCCCTTCGGCTGATGATACGGGATTGGCTTTCAGCATTGACTTTCCTGCTACACCTGAGCCAGCGCCAGAGCCCGAACCGGCTGCAGTGCCAGTGCTAGATTTCGCTTCCCTGCCCGAGTCTGATCTGGTTGATATTGATTTGAATCTGGGCGGGCCACTACCTGAGCTATCAGCCGACACGAATCCTGCGGAAAGTGCCCACTGGCATGAAATTGCTACCAAGATTGATTTGGCCAGAGCCTATCAGGAAATGGGTGACAATGATGGTGCCAGAGAAATTCTCGAGGAAGTAATGCGCGAAGGCGATGCCCAGCAACAGGAAAGTGCGCAGACGATGCTGGCGAGTCTGTAGGATTTGTAGCCCTCAATCTGATGTTAATCAAAGATTAATTAGAAATTCCTGCGGCGCTATTCCACGGGATTCCATATGTTCAGTATCTCTACTTTCCCTGCAGTTCCATCCATGCACCCGGCTGCTTCGATCCAGCTCTGGATTGTTCCGACACTGACAACACTGATCCCGTGAGAATCGCACTGGTGCTGGAGTACGATGGCAGCGGTTTTTGTGGCTGGCAAAGTCAGCCTTCGGGCAGATCGGTACAGGATGCACTGGAAAAGGCATTGTCGAAAATCGCCGGTAGCAATGTCCGGGTAGTCACGGCTGGACGCACCGATACCGGCGTGCATGCCCTGTACCAAGTGGTGCATTTCGACTCGCAGGCACAGCGGCCTCCAAGTGCCTGGGTACGTGGCGTCAATGCGCTGTTGCCTGACGGCATGGCGGTGCTGTGGGCATCTGAAGTTCCCGATGACTTCCATGCTCGCTACAGCGCCAGCGAACGTTGTTATCTTTACCTGCTGCTGAATCATCCAGTACGCCCCGGGCTTTATCATGGCAAAGTCGGCTGGTTCCATCAGCCCCTCGATCTGGAACGAATGCGAATTGCCGCACACATGCTGGTGGGTGAGCATGATTTCAGTGCCTTTCGTGCAGCCGAATGCCAGGCCAAGTCCCCGGTGCGCAATCTGACCAAACTGGGAATCACGCAGCAAGGCGACATCATTGCGTTTGAGTTGCGTGCCAACGCATTTCTACATCACATGGTGCGCAATATTGTGGGTTGCCTGGTTTATGTGGGCAAAGGCAAATATCAATCCGAATGGATGCAAACCTTGCTGGAAGGTCGTGACCGTACTCATGCTGCACCGACTTTCCCCGCTGCTGGGTTATACTTGGCGGGGATTGCTTATGATCCAAAATGGGGTATGCCGGGATTCACAGAGCCGCTCATCGCGGGCCTGCTGCCGCAGATTCAGTCGCGCCAGGGAAAAACTTAATTACGACTAACAGCAAGCTTGTTCTTCATTCGTGTTCAACAGACTCATTTTTGATTTATGCCCACCCGAATAAAAATCTGCGGCATTACCCGTATTGAAGATGCGCTGGCGGCAGCGCATCTGGGCACAGACGCCATCGGTCTTGTGTTCTGGCCGCAAAGCGCACGTTCCATCACGTCTGCCAAGGCGCGTGAAATTGTAGCCGCGCTGCCGCCATTCATCAGCTCGGTAGGCGTATATGTTGATCCGGAAGCGGAATGGGTAGAAGAAACTGCCTCTGTCGCCGGTTTGAACCTGCTGCAATTTCACGGCGATGAATCCCCGGAATTCTGCAGCCAATTTTCACTGCCATATATTAAGGCCGTGCGAGTCAGGGCCGGGGTAGATTTGCTACAATACGCAACTCGTTATTCCAGTGCTAGGGGACTGCTGCTGGATAGCTATGCCGAAGGTACGCCGGGCGGGACTGGGGATGCGTTTAACTGGGGCTTGATTCCACAACGTTTGCCGCTGCCGCTGATTCTTTCCGGCGGTCTACATCCCGGCAACGTGACGACAGCGATCAAACAGGTGCAACCATGGGCGGTGGACGTGTCGAGTGGGGTGGAAGCCGCCAAGGGCATCAAGGATGCGGAGAAAATTGCCGCTTTCATGCAAGGAGTTCGAAATAGTGAAAGTTTATGACCTTCCCGACAAGCGCGGCCATTTTGGCCCTTATGGTGGGGTATTTGTAGCTGAAACGCTGATTGCGGCGCTGGAGGAATTGCGCAGCCAGTATGAGCACTATTGCAGTGATGCCGATTTTCAGGCGGAATTCGCCTATGAGTTGAAACATTACGTGGGACGACCCACCCCTATTTATCATGCAAAGAGATGGTCAGCACTTCTGGGGGGAGCACAGATTCTGCTGAAGCGTGAAGACCTGAATCACACCGGCGCGCACAAAATCAACAACACCATCGGCCAAGCGCTGTTGGCCAAGCGTATGGGCAAGCCACGCGTGATTGCTGAGACCGGGGCGGGCCAGCATGGCGTTGCCAGCGCCACGGTAGCCGCGCGCTACGGGATGGAGTGTGTGGTTTACATGGGTTCCGAGGATGTAAAACGCCAGGCCACCAATGTCTACCGGATGAAGCTGCTGGGTGCGACGGTAGTGCCAGTCGAGTCCGGTTCCCGGACGCTGAAGGACGCGCTCAATGAAGCCATGCGCGACTGGGTTACCAACGTTGAAAATACTTTCTATATTATCGGCACGGTGGCGGGTCCACATCCCTATCCGATGATGGTGCGTGATTTTCAGGCCATCATCGGGCGTGAAGCCAAGGTGCAGATGCAGGAAGAATATGGGCGCCAGCCGGATGCGCTGATCGCCTGCGTAGGTGGCGGATCAAACGCCATCGGTTTATTTTATCCCTATATAGATGACAGCGATGTACGCATGATAGGCGTGGAAGCGGCAGGTCACGGTATCGAAAGCGGCCAGCACGCTGCCACCCTGCTGACAGGAAGGCCTGGTGTGCTGCATGGTAATCGTACCTATCTGATTCAGGATGAGGATGGACAGATCATCGAGACTCACTCCATTTCCGCCGGCCTCGACTACCCTGGCGTTGGCCCGGAACACGCCTGGCTCAAGGACAGTAACCGCGCCGAATATGTGGGAATAACCGATGCTGAAGCGCTGGCGGCATTTCATACCCTGTGCCGTTACGAAGGCATCATGCCGGCGCTGGAATCAAGCCACGCGTTGGCTTACGCTGCCAAGCTCGCCCCTACGCTCGACAAGGACAAGTTGCTGCTGGTGAATCTCTCCGGGCGCGGTGACAAGGACATGGCCACCGTGGCTCAAGCCTCCGGCATTACATTCTGACCGAACCCGAGATATTCATGTCCCGTATTGCAACAGTATTTGACAGGCTGCGCCAGCAAAACAAAAAAGCCCTGATCCCCTTCATCACCGCCGGTGACCCGGATCCGACAATGACGGTTCCATTAATGCATGAACTGGTGCAGGCGGGCGCTGACATCATCGAACTGGGGGTGCCATTTTCTGACCCGATGGCGGATGGACCGACCATACAACGCTCCTCCGAACGAGCGTTGAAGCATCATGTGGGGTTGAAAGATGTATTAGCGATGGTGGCGGAATTCAGAAAAAGCGATATGAGTACCCCAGTAGTGCTGATGGGTTATGCTAATCCGGTGGAAGCGATGGGCTACGGAAAATTTGCAGCCAAGGCAAAAGAATGCGGCGTAGACGGGGTGCTGACGGTGGATTATCCGCCGGAAGAATGTGCGGAATGGGTGGAACATCTCAGACAGCAGGAATTGGATGCAATTTTCCTGTTGTCTCCCACTACGCCGCAGACACGTATTGAGCAAGTGGCAGAAATGGCACAGGGGTATGTGTACTACGTTTCACTGAAAGGCGTGACCGGCGCATCACACCTTGATTTGAGCGAAGTAGCCAGCAAACTGAGCCAGTTGCGGTCACATATTTCCATCCCCATCGGTGTCGGTTTCGGTATCCGCGATGGCGCGACGGCCAAAGCGGTAGCTGGGTTGGCGGATGCGGTGGTGGTGGGTAGCCGTATCATCGAAGAAATTGAGAAGTCGCCTAAAACGCAAGTGCTGGTAAATGTGGCTCGTTTGGTAAAGGGCCTGCGTGGCGCAATCGATGAAGTCAGCAGTAAACATTAAAGGTTGAATGCAGACTTATGAGCTGGTTCCAGAAACTTCTTCCCCCAAAAATCAAGCGCAAAGAAAGCGGCGAGAAAAAAATCGTACCTGAAGGGTTGTGGAGTAAATGCGCTTCCTGCGAAGCGGTACTGTATTACTCCGATCTGGGGAACAATCTCAACGTCTGTCCCAAGTGCAACCATCACAACCGCATTTCCGCCAGAGTACGCCTCGATTTGTTGCTGGACGCCGAGGGGTGTTACGAGATCGGCGCAGAAGTGCAGTCATTGGACCCACTTAAATTCAAAGACAGCAAACGTTACAGTGATCGCTTATCGCAGGCGAAAATAGATACTGACGAAGATGACGCACTGGTGGTAATGCAGGGCAGCATCAAGACGGTTCCCGTGGTGGTAGCGGCGTTTGAATTCGGTTTCATGGGCGGCTCGATGGGTTCGGTGGTGGGCGAGCGCTTTGCACGCGGGGTGCAGGTATGTGTTGAACAGCATCTGCCGTTTGTATGTTTTACCGCCAGCGGCGGAGCGCGTATGCAGGAAGGGCTGTTATCGCTGATGCAAATGG
Organism: Nitrosospira sp.; assembly: GCA_043721435.1. Taxonomy (GTDB): domain Bacteria; phylum Pseudomonadota; class Gammaproteobacteria; order Burkholderiales; family Nitrosomonadaceae; genus VFJL01. Next base: position 24,618 of record JAYSQR010000047.1, read on the forward strand.
CCAAGACATCGGCGGCACTTACCCAATTGAGCCAGGAAAAAATCCCTTTCATCTCGGTACTTACCGATCCTACTATGGGTGGCGTATCGGCCAGTTTTGCCTTTATCGGCGATGTGGTAATCGCTGAGCCGGGAGCGCTGATCGGTTTTGCCGGGCCGCGCGTGATTGAGCAGACAGTGCGGCAAACCCTGCCGGAAGGCTTCCAGCGCGCCGAGTTCCTGCTGGAGCATGGGGCGATCGACATGATCGTGGACCGCAGGCAGATGCGCGACAAGCTCGCCAATCTGTGCACGCTGCTGATGCGGGTACCCGCCCCCACATCCTGATTCAGCCCGTATCGTGGCATTCACTGCCAGGAGCGTACGTGACGGCAAATGATCAAATCCTACTCAAAACCCAGGACTCTGTCCGATTGGTTGAGCCATCTCGAACAGCTCCACCCCGTAACCATCGAGATGGGACTGGAGCGTGTCGACCAGGTTAGGACCGCGCTGGATCTTGTGCCATGTTTCCCCATCATCACTGTCGGTGGCACTAATGGCAAGGGCTCGACCTGTGCCATGCTGGAAGCGATTCTGAGTCGCGCCGGGTATCGCGTCGCTTGCTATACCTCGCCGCATTTGCTGCGTTATAACGAACGGGTACGGATAAACCAGCGGGAGGCAAGCGACGCCGGTTTATGTAAAGCTTTTGAAGAGGTCGAATCGGCGCGGGTAGCCAGCGGTATTTCCCTGACTTATTTTGAGTTCGGAACTCTGGCGGCAATGCAGTTGTTCAGTCAAGCCGGAGTGGACGTTGCGATTCTGGAAGTGGGACTGGGCGGGCGCCTGGATGCGGTCAATATCTTTGATGCCGATTGCGCAGTACTAACCAGCATTGATTTCGATCATATGGATTATCTTGGCAACACGCGGGAAGAAATCGGATTCGAGAAAGCGGGGATTTTCAGGAACGGTAGGGCTGCAATCTGTTCGGAGTCGGATGTTCCTGCTGCCGTCTGCCGACAGGCAGAGGCAGTTGGTGCAAATTTCATGCATATCGGCGAGCATTTCGGTTACTCGACCGATGCAACTCAATGGGATTACTGGGGGGCGGGGGGCAAGCGCCATTCGCTCCCCCATCCTGCCCTGCGTGGCACCTATCAATTGCGCAACGCCAGTGCCTGCCTCGCTGCGCTGGATGCGATCAGGGACAGCTTGCCGGTCACCATGGGTGCCATACGCCAGGGCCTGCTGGAAGTGGCATTGCCGGGACGGTTCCAGGTATTGCCGGGCCAGCCGTTGACGGTGCTGGACGTGGCACATAACCCGGCCGCCGCACATGTTCTGGCTGCTAACCTCGGCGACATGGGTTGCTACCCCAAGACTTACGTGGTATTTGCAATGCTCAGGGATAAGGATATGGCCGGTGTGGTGCGGGCGCTCATGCCCGCAGTAGATGTGTGGTTGGCGGCAGATATCAATGCGCCACGCGGTGCTTCTGCTGATGAACTGCGGCAAGTGCTGCAAAGCGTAAATGTAGTGGAGGCAGGGGCAACAATCTGCACTTTTCCTGATATTGCTACGGCCTATGCATATGCCTGTGAGCGAGCGAGCGAAAATGATAGAATCTGCGTGTTCGGCTCGTTCCATACTGTGGGCGAAGTATTGCGATACCGAAATGCAGTTAAGCACCGACAGCAGTAAACAGGCAGACTCAAATGGCAAGAACCGTCAGCGAAGAAGAAATTCAATTAAGGAAACGTGCCAGAAGGCGCCTGGTTGGGGCAGTTGTACTGGCGATCGCCGCGGTTGTGATTCTACCGATGGTGCTCGACAGCGAACCAAAACAGGGAAGTCAGGAGATTGACATCCATATTCCCTCGGAAAATTCTGCGGGCGAGTTCACTCCCAAGATTGTTCCCGAGGTAGACGCACCAGCTATCGCTGTGGTTGAGGAACCTGAGTCCGCGGTACAACAAGCAGAGCAAACAGAGCAGGCAAAGTCTCAGACGCTGCCGCAGCCAGCGCAAACTGCAGGAAAATCGGTAGAGAAGCCGGTTGAGAATAAATCCGATGCCAAGACTGAATTCCGGGTCGAAAAACCAGTCGCTGCTGCGGGTACCTTTGTGGTGCAATTGGGTGCATTTTCTGATCCAGTCAAGGCCAGGCAGCAGCAGCAAAATCTCACCTCGAGCGGCATCAGTACCTATACGGAAAATATCAATACCGACAAGGGTGAAGTAATCCGTGTACGTATTGGTCCTTTCCCGGTGCGCGGGGAGGCGGAGGAAATGCGCGAGAGGTTGAAAAAGCTAGGGCTTGACGGTGTAGTGACGGCACAATAATTTCATGATGGGATTAATAACCAGGGCGCCACGAAGCGCTAGTGACCGTTGCGTGGCGGAGGCTTGCTCCGGTAGTTTTACCCCTGTTTGCAGATGACTATTTTTGATTACGCTGTTCTGAGCGTGCTGGTGGCATCGGTTGTGTTGAGTGTGGTACGTGGCGCGGTGCGCGAGCTATTGTCGCTGGCGGGCTGGGTAGTGGCGTTCATGGCAGCCAACTCGCTGGCAGCAGGTTTTACACCGATGCTGCCAGCGAGCATCGGTGGAGAATTGCTCCGTATGTCGATGGCATTCATGGCGGTATTCCTGTCGGCACTGTTGGCAATGGGTTTGGTCACCATGCTGGTCTCCGCCATGATAAAGACCGTGGGACTGGGATTTATTGACAGGCTTTTGGGTTCATTGTTTGGTCTTGCGCGTGGGCTGCTGGTAGTGCTGCTGATTGTATTGGCCGCAGGGCTGACTACGCTACCGCGAGAACCATTCTGGCAGAAAGCCCTATTGAGTAAACCGCTTGAAACAGCGGTGACGATGATGATGCCCTGGCTACCGCAGGATCTTTCCGAGCGTGTTCATTATGAGCGGCAGAGGTGAGCGCGGTGAATGGTGATGATCAAGTTAGGGTGCAGTGTAAGATGCGAAGTAAATTTCTTTACATGTTTTTCATGCAGCATTAATCTGTACGCTCTTTTCGGGATGCAATCATGTGTGGAATTCTGGGTGTAGTCGCACAATCTCCTGCCAACCAGTTGCTTTATGACGGATTACTGGTGTTGCAGCACCGTGGCCAGGATGCCGCCGGCATAGTCACCGCGCAGGGCAACACTTTTCACATGCAAAAGGGTGGCGGCTTGGTACGGGATGTGTTCAGAACCCGCAACATGCGCGCATTAGCCGGCAATATGGGTATTGCCCATGTGCGCTATCCGACGGCGGGTTCTGCCGAATCCACCGCTGAGGCGCAGCCATTTTATGTCAACTCGCCGTTTGGCATCGTGCTGGGGCACAACGGCAATCTCACCAACGCGGCACAGCTCAACCAGGAGTTGTTTCGCGAGGATTTGCGTCACGTCAATACCAATTCCGATTCCGAGGTGCTGCTCAACGTGCTGGCACATGAACTGCAAAGAAGCACAAAAAATCATCAGCTCGATCCCGCTGCCATTTTTGCCGCAGTTGCTGGTGTCCACCAGCGTTGTCGCGGTGCCTACGCGGTCGTAGCGATGATCGCGGGTTATGGGTTGCTGGCTTTTCGCGATCCCTACGGCATTCGTCCACTAGTGTTCGGTTGTGCCGATACCGAGCAGGGAATCGAGTATCTGGTGGCGTCCGAGAGTGTGGCGCTCGATACCCTGGGGTTCAAACTGGTACGTGACATTGCACCGGGAGAGGCGGTTTTTATTGACGAGAGCGGCAATTTTTATAGCAAACAGTGCGCCGCCAATCCTACGCTTAATCCATGCATCTTCGAGTACGTCTATCTGGCGCGCCCCGATTCGGTAATGGACGGTATTTCGGTATACGAGACGCGATTGAATATGGGCGAGAGTCTGGCCGACAAAATCACCAAAACTATGCGGCATCTGGACATTGATGTGGTGATTCCAATTCCGGATTCCAGCCGTCCCAGTGCCTTGCAGCTTGCCAACCGCCTGGGGTTGAACTTCCGCGAGGGTTTCGTCAAGAACCGTTACATTGGCCGCACCTTCATCATGCCGGGACAGCAGCAACGGCGTAAATCGGTACGGCAGAAGCTCAATGCGATGAGTGTGGAATTCCGCGGCAAGAACGTGCTGCTGGTGGATGACTCCATTGTGCGTGGTACTACCAGCCGGGAAATTGTACAAATGGCGCAGGAAGCCGGGGCGCACAAAGTGTATTTTGCTTCGGCCGCGCCACCAGTAAGGTTTCCCAACGTTTACGGGATTGATATGCCGACGCGTCAGGAACTGATCGCCACCGGCCGTGATGACCATGATATCTGCCGGGAGATCGGTGCGGACCACCTTATTTACCAGGATCTCGATTCCCTCAAGAAAGACGTGTGCCGGGTCAATCCGGTGATTACAAAGTATGAGACTTCCTGTTTCGATGGCAATTACATCACCGGCGATGTTACACCGGAATACCTGGCCATTATCGAGGCGCAACGCAATGGTGGTCTGGCATTGGCGCAAGCCAGATCCAGCACGCAACTTGACTTGAATTTGGTGGCGGTAGACTAGGAGATTTGACAAAAACACCCACCAAGCGTAATTTGCGGGTGTGCGCCGATTTGATATTCAGCTTGCGGGCGCGTTATAAATACAGCTAAAGCGTGGGAAACCCGTTTTGGCAAAGGCTGAACGGGTTTTTTATTTGGAGGGGATCTCCCATGTCTGACGATTTTGAACTGGAAACACTGGCGCTGCATACGGGCATTCACCGCAGCCAATTCAATGAACACTCCGAGGCTTTGTATCTTACCTCAAGCTATGTGTTTGATAGCGCTGCCCAAGCTGCCGCACGGTTTTCCGGCGCAGAGCCGGGAAATATATATTCGCGTTTCACCAACCCCACGGTCACCGCTTTTGAGGAACGCCTTGCCGCACTGGAAGGGGCGGAGGCCTGTGTTGCCACTTCTTCCGGCATGTCGGCAATACTTTCCTGCGTAATGGGACTGTTGTCTGCAGGTGATCACGTGATCGCTTCACGCAGTCTGTTTGGCGCTACGGTAAACCTGTTTAATAACATCCTCAAACGCTTCGGCGTCGAGACCACATTTGTTTCAGCCACCGATGTTGCGGCATGGCAGGCGGCGGTAAAAGCCAACACAAAACTCTTGTTCATAGAAACCCCGTCAAATCCGCTCACTGAAATTTCCGACATCGCGGCATTGGCTGCAGTTGCGAGAAAAGCCGGGGCATGGCTTGCAGTCGACAACTGCTTCTGTTCGCCGATACTGCAACGGCCGCTGGAGCTGGGCGCAGATCTCGTGATCCACTCCGCTACCAAGTATCTCGATGGTCAGGGCAGGGTGCTGGGTGGCGCAGTGCTGGGGAATCGGGAGTTAGTGATGGAAAAAGGAGTACATGGTTTCCTGCGCACCGCTGGTCCGACCTTGAGCGCATTCAATGCCTGGGTAATTCTGAAGGGAATGGAGACTCTCAAAATCCGGATGGAGGCTCATTCTGCCAATGCCATGGAAATTGCCCGCTGGCTGGAGAAACAAGCCAATGTGGCGCGAGTTTATTATCCTGGTTTGGCGTCTCATCCACAGTACGAGCTTGCTCGGCAGCAGCAGAAAACGGGTGGCGGTATCGTTTCATTTGAAATGAAGGGTGGAAAAGAAGCCGCGTGGCAGGTGGTGGATGCCACTCGTCTGATTTCGATCACTGCCAATCTGGGTGATACCAAGAGTACACTCACTCATCCTGCCACCACTACCCATGCCCGTATCACTCAGGAAGCGCGGGATGCGGCAGGCATCACCGAAGGCCTGTTGCGTATTGCGGTGGGGCTGGAAGCGGTGCGAGACATCAAGGCGGATTTGGCAAGAGGGTTGCAAGGAATTGTAGAGGATGCCCCAGGCATTTGTTATGGCGCGGATCTCACTGCAAATACCCCCAATCAGAGACAGCCGAGCAGACATGAAGGCAGCGGGGCGCATGTTCAAGATCGAGCACTCAAGACTCCGGATTGAGTTATTCCGGATCCCGCCTTAAACCACTTCCGCTTTCTCGATCACCACGTCTTCCACGGGTACGTTCTGGTGGCCGCTGCGGTTGCCGGTCTTCACTTTCTTGATCATGTCCACCACGTCCTTACCTTCCACTACTTTGCCAAACACGCAGTAGCCGAAACCCTGCGAGGTGGATGAAGTGTAGTTGAGGAAGCCATTATCGGCGATGTTAATAAAGAATTGTGCTGATGCTGAGTGTGGATCGGAGGTGCGCGCCATGGCGATGGTGTAGGCATCATTTTTAAGACCGTTGGCAGCCTCGTTCTGAATCGGGGCAAGAGACTGTTTCTGGAGCATGCCCGGTTCGAAACCACCACCCTGGATCATGAAATCATTAATCACCCGATGGAAGATCGTATTATCGTAATGTCCGCTGTTCACGTAGTCAAGGAAATTCTGGACGGTGAGTGGCGCTTTCTCGTCATCGAGTTCGAGAGTGATGACGCCGTGATTGGTGTGTAGTTTGATCATATTTATCCTTATCTTGCGGGTTGCCCAGCTGCAGGGGCAGGTTCTGCGGTCGAGATGAGTCTGATTTCTTCGATCACTATGGCTTCTCTGGGGACATCACCAGGGCCGGTAGGTGTGGCGGCAATTTTGTTGACGATCTCCATACCCCCCGTAACTTTCCCGAATACGGTATAGCCGTAGCCCTGGTCAGTGGGCGCAGAATAGTTTAGAAACGCGTTATCCGCCACATTGATGAAGAATTGCGCCGACGCCGAGTGCGGATCGGAGGTGCGAGCCATCGCAATTGTCCCGATATTATTTTTCAGGCCATTGGCTGCCTCATTTTCAATGGGCAGTCTGGCCGATTTCTGCCTGAGTGTTTTGTCGAGCCCACCTCCCTGAATCATGAATCCCAGGATGACGCGATGGAAAACTGTAGATTTGTAGTGGCCTTCCTTCACATACTGCAGAAAATTCTCAACGGTCTTGGGTGCCTTGTCGGGATAGAGTTCCAACAGGATATTGCCTAAATTTGTTTTTATTTCAACCTGTTGGCCGGCAGCGAATGCCGTGATACTAAATAGTAATGAAAGGACGATAACAAGTAGCTTGACGATACGCATGATGGTTCCTGTAGAAAGCGGAGATGGTTGTTGGCCAGGGAGTAATTACGCCGCGCCTTCATAAATTATTTTCCAGCGTCCATTTTTCTCTTTCATCCAGTATTGGCGTTTTTTCATCTTGTTGGAGAGATTGCTGCTGGAATAATCCTGATCAAAGCTGACCACTATCAGGTCGTCTCTGCCCGGATAAAGAAGCATGCCGACGTTGCTGATATCTACTTTGATCCAGCTCTTGGCGACATTCACCTGGCGTTTGTGTTGCGACCATCTTGCCAGATCCTGTCCGCCACTGGAGAAATTGTGTCCATAGTGCGCGAGATAGTTATCAGCATTCCTGCTCTCCCAGTCACGCCGCCAGTTTTCCAGATGCGGGGCAAGTTCGTTGCGCTGGGCAATCACCTCATCAGGATTTGCCCATTCCACTTTATCGCTGATGAGGATAGGTGTTATGCCGACTTGCAGGGTTGTCGCCACGGCATCCAGATCTTGGTTGGCCAGCACTACGCAACCATCGCTGGCGCGGGGCGGACGGCTGTAGGTGTCGGAGGGAGTGCCGTGCAGCCAGATGCCATAACCGCTGCGCCCATGCCGTTTGTCCCATTCGTTGGGGTAATTAATGGGGAATGCGCCGCTACCGTAAAAATCAGTAAGTTTTGCCCGTGGCAGGTTGGCAGTGATGAAATATACGCCGAGGGGGGTTTTCTGGTCGCCTTCTTTCAGTTTCTGCGAACCATTTTTGCCGCTGCTGATGTAGTAATCGGCAAGGTAGCGGGCCTTGCCCTGAACATTCTGATAGATATAAAGCCGCGATTTGCCGGTGTCGGTAACCACAGCATATTTCTGATCCGAACTCATTTGCAGCAGATACTTCGGTACCATGTCACGCGGAACTGGTTCCTGATGGCGCTGCACCCTTACCCGCGCTTCTGCGCGCAGATCGGCAATGCGCTCTGGCGATACCCCGGCAGCGTCACCCATGTCACTGATGGGGCGGGAGCGAGCCAGAAGCAGATCACCCCTGATGAGATGAGCGAGCCGGAAATTTGGGTTAGTTTTGAGCAGGTGTTCAATTCCGTTCAAAGCAGAACCTATCCGACGGTCGCTAATTTCGTGCAGGCTCTTGACCAGCATGCTTTCCGGACCGGCAATAGCCAGTTCTGGCAAAACAGGTATGTCACGCGCCATGGCACTCGTAGCGGCGAGGCAGAATGCCCCTGCCATGGCGGCGGCAATCAGCCGACCACGGTTGACGCAAGGGTTATATGGTTTCATTGTCCAACTTGTTCTTGCTGAATGACCCATTTTTCTCCAGTCTTGACTAGCACCAGTGTCTTGACAGTATGGTTTTTGAGCGTATCAGAGTGATACGATTGTTTAAAAGTCACCCTGGCATGGGTGGCATCGGTAATAGTAACTTTTGGATTGGCGATCGACACCTGGATTGATTTCGGTTTGTCAATGCGTTCCTGGCGACTTTTTTCCCAAGCCGCGCGTGATAAGCCGCCGGGAGTTTGGAAATCATTCGCATAGAAACCGAGATAACCTGCTATATCTTTCGTAGACCATGCTTTGGCCCAGTCGTTCACGGTTTTGATAATTTCTTCGGGGGCGGCTGGAGAAGTGGCTGTTTCCGCTGCCGGTTTTTCGATTACGGCGGGTTTTTCTGGCGCGGGCTTCTCTGCGGCTCTTTCGGCAACTTTTTCCGGAATTCTTGCTGGTGGGGTGCTTGCCGATTTGGCGGCGGCGATTCTGACGCCTTTGGATCCATCCGTGAACAAATCCTTGATCAGCGCCAGCTTGGTTTGTGCGGCGGCGTTACTCTTGTCTAGCTGTAATGCTTTATCATAGGCTTGGCTTGCCATTTTTGCATAGATATCACCCAGGTTTTCGTGTGCGGTAGAGTAGCTGGGGTGTGTACGTATTGCCTGCTCCAGCGCATCTTTGGCTTTTTCATACTGACCTTGGCTGGCGTAGAGCACCGCAAGGTTGTTGTATGGTTCAGGCAGGTTGGGGTGATCTGCCGCCAGGGAAGAAAATATCCGGATGGCATCAGGAATTTTGTTCTGCTCGGTGAGTATTAATCCCTTCTGGAAACGCATTTGCGCATCCTTCGGCTTGCTGGCAAGGTAGGCATCCGCTCGCTGCAGTGCCTGGGGAAGATTGCCCTGCCTGTACAATTTGACAACTTCCTGGCTTTCATCGGCATACGCAAGTGGGCTCACCACCAGTAACAGGGCGGTGGCACAAGCTGCAACGGGTGCGAGAACCTGGTGAAAGATTGGTATTTTCATTGTGCTATACTTCTCCGGTTTTTGTTAGGTTATTCCAGAACATACAGGATTCTACCAAGAAGCCTGCCCAGTTAACAATCTCGTTGAATGCTCAAGATCTATAATTCCCTCGCCAAGACAAAACAGGGCTTTGTTCCGCTGACCCCGGGCAAGGTCGGCATCTATGTCTGTGGCATGACAGTATATGACTATTGTCATTTGGGGCACGCGCGCGTGATGGTGGTATTCGACATGGTGGTGCGCTGGCTGCAGACGAGTGGTTTCGCTGTGACCTACGTGCGTAACATTACCGATATCGACGACAAAATTATCAAACGTGCACAGGAAAACAACGAGCCTATAGAAGTATTGACCAATCGCTTCATCCGGGCAATGGATGAAGATGCTGCCGCACTTGGTGTGGTACCGCCTGCGCACGAGCCACGTGCCACCCGCTACGTGGCAAACATGGTTGCCATGATCCGTACCCTGGTGGATAAAGGCATTGCCTACGCCGCGAGCAACGGCGATGTCTACTATGCCGTACATAAATTTGCTGGTTATGGAAAGCTTTCTGGAAAATCACTTGATGATTTACGTGCCGGGGAGCGGGTAATCATTGATCTGCACAAGAAAGATCCGCTGGATTTCGTCCTATGGAAAGCAGCCAAACCCGGCGAACCACAATGGGACTCGCCCTGGGGGAAGGGGCGCCCCGGTTGGCATATTGAATGCTCGGCGATGAGCGAACATTGTCTTGGTGAGCACTTCGACATACATGGCGGTGGACAAGACCTGCAGTTCCCTCATCACGAAAATGAGATAGCGCAAAGTGAAGGCGCACACGACCATCCTTTCGTCAATTACTGGATGCACAACGGTTTTGTGCGGGTCGATGATGAAAAAATGTCCAAGTCGCTGGGCAATTTTTTCACAGTGCGCGAGGTGCTTGCCCGCTACCAACCGGAGGTGGTACGGTTTTTTATCCTGCGCGCTCATTACCGCAGCCCGTTGAATTATTCCGACCAGCATTTGGAAGATGCCAGGCACGCGCTTGCTCGACTCTACATTGCATTAAAGGGAAGCGTGGTTCCTGTTGCCACAATTGACTGGAACGAGCCCCATGCCCGGCGATTCATGGAAGCGATGAATGATGATTTCAACACCCCTGATGCTGTCGCTGTATTGTTTGACCTCGCCAATAAAACCAACAGGACCGGGTCACTAGCGGATATGGCATTACTTAAAGCGCTGGGTGGTTTGCTGGGCCTGCTGCAACGGGATCCGCAACAACATCTACAGGATGAAGCGGTCGTGGGAGATGCCACATTCACGCCGGAGTGCATCGAACAAATGATACGGCAGCGCCTCGCTGCGCGTACTGCCAGAAATTTTACTGAAGCAGATCGTATTCGCAAGGAGCTATCCGATGCCGATGTCTTGCTGGAAGATGGCCCACAGGGCACCACTTGGCGGCGCAAGTAGGTTTGCTTGCAAAAGGGGCCACGTGGCCCAGACCGGATAAATCGTAGTCGGGGCTTGCTCTATCCCAGCGGTAACTCGCCGCTGCTGATTCCGATCCCGCCGATTTCCTTTACTGCCTTTACAAAATGCACGTTCTCATGCAGCTTTACCATTGAATCAGGGTGGGGCCGTCCACGCATGCGGGCGAGACGCACCAGACTGATGGCCAGAATATCCCATTGTAGCCCTGCGAGTAATTCATCTGCTGCTTGCGGGTTGTTGCACACCAGCGCCATATCGCAGCCGGCACTGAAAGCAGCTTGTGCCCGTTGCACGATATTCCCCGCGACCGCCGCACCTTCCATGCTCAAGTCGTCACTGAAGATGCAGCCATCAAAACTCAGTTCACCGCGCAGGATTTCTTTCAGCCAAATCCTGGAGAAACCTGCAGGATGCGTATCCACACTGGGGTAAATGACGTGTGCCGGCATGATACCGGCGAGACCGAAGTCGATCATTTGCCGGAACGGAATCAGATCATCCATTGCGATATCGGCGTAAGTGCGCTTATCCACAGGTACTTCAAGATGAGAATCTGCTTCGATATAGCCGTGACCGGGGAAATGTTTGCCGACTGCCGCCATCCCGCCTGTTTTCAATCCCAGCATCAGGTTGTGAGCAAGTTCGGCGATCGCCTGTGGTTTGCGGTGGAAAGCGCGGTCGCCAATGACGCAGCTCTGTCCATGATCCACGTCAAGTACCGGTGTGAAGCTTAAATCCACGCCGCATGCACGCAGCTCTGCTGCCAGCACATAGCCTGTCTGCTGTGTCAGATGTCGTGCCTGAGCGGGGTGCTCATCCCAGATCTTGCCCAGTTCGCGCATTGCAGGCAGGCGCGTGAAATTCTCGCGGAAACGCTGCACTCTGCCACCTTCATGATCTACTGCGATCAGTAGTGGCGGGCTACGTAGCGAGTGAATTTCAGTGGTCAGTTCAGTCAGCTGCCTGAGGGATGAATAGTTGCGGCTGAATAGAATCACGCCGCCGGTCAGCGGATGCTGCATCCTTTTCCTATCGGGGGCAGTAAGTTGCGTGCCTTCGATATCGAGCATAATAGGCCCGAGCGACATGATTATTTTTCCAGAATAACGAAAGCGCAGGCAAGATTCAGCTCATCACTGATGGAAAGATGATGGCTGGTGATGCCTTCATTTTTTACCAGGGCGCTTAGTTCAGGGTGAAATTCGAAACACGGCTTGCCGCGCTGATCGTGGGTTACGCCGATGTGGCTCAGGCTCACAGGGTAGCGAAGGCCAGTACCGATGGCTTTGGAAAGCGCCTCCTTGGCGGCAAAGCGTTTGGCCAGAAACATCGCCGGCTGACCGCTAACGAGATATTCGGGCCACTCGCTCTCCGTCAGCAGGCGTTTGGCGAAGCGTTCGCCATATTTCTCCAGTAGTCGCGCAATGCGTGAGGGTTCGACCAGATCGGTGCCGATGCCGTAAATCATTTGCGCGCTTCCAGTAGCAGTGTTTTCATTTCCCGTACTGCCTGTTCAAAACCGATGAATAAGGCATGTGCCACGATCGCATGGCCGATATTCAATTCGGATATGTCAGGCAGTGCCGCGATAGGCTGGACATTATGATAGTGTAATCCATGCCCCGCGTTGACTTGCAGTCCTTGATCGATGCCGGCAGCGACTGCGGCACGGATCCGCTCCAGTTCGCTTTGTTGTTCGCTTGCGCTGCGGGCGTCAGCATAGTGGCCGGTGTGAATTTCAATCACGGGCGCGCCGGCCCTTACCGCCGCATCAATCTGCGCGTGATCCGCATCGATGAACAGCGAGACGCGGATACCTGCTTCCGCCAGTCTGCCACAAGCGCATTTCACCTGTTCGAAATGACGCACCACATCGAGGCCACCTTCGGTGGTCAGCTCCTCACGTCGTTCTGGCACCAGACAGACATCCTCGGGTTTGATGCGCAGTGCAAAAGTTATCATTTCGTTAGTCACTGCACTTTCCAGATTCATGCGGGTTTTAAGCAGGCCGCGCAGAACTTCTACATCCTGATCCTGGATATGACGGCGGTCTTCGCGCAGGTGCAGAGTAATTGCATCTGCCCCGGCAGATTCCGCAATCAGCGCCGCTTCTACCGGGCTGGGGTAGGTCGTGCCGCGTGCTTGCCGCAACGTGGCGACGTGGTCGATGTTGACGCCCAGTTCGATCATAGCTGTTGTAAATCCTTGAGCAATTGCCGTGTGTGCAGCGGCTGGTCACCAAGATAATGATTGAGAATGTAACGCATCAATGCTTTGCTCTGTTGCCGGGTGACGGTATCGGAATAATCATCCTGCTCCATGTCCAGTAAGGTTTTCCCACGCAGTTGCAGGCCGTAGCTGTTGGCGCCTGTTTCCAGCGCCACCGGTCCACGCTCGATTTCATAGCGATATTCTTTATCCGGGTTCATCGGTTTGCCCGATGCAACGTCATGATTGAGTGTCAGGGCGTAACCCAGTTCCTGCAGCATGCGTTGCTCGAAGTGCCGCAATACCGGAGTGTAATCTTTCTGAATGCTCAATGCTGCCAGCGTTTGCTGGTAATACAGGAACAATTGCTCATGCGGATCGTCACGGTGCAGCAACCGTACCAGCAGTTCATTCAAGTAAAATCCACAGATTAGGCTCATTCCCTGCAAAAATGGCTGGCCTCCCTGCCATTCCACCTTATGCAGAGTACGTAGTTCCGATTTCCCTGCCCAGGAAAGCTGCAATGGCTGAAATGCCAGCAATGATCCTCTGAGTGCAGATCTGGGACGCCTTGCGCCCTTCGCTACCAGCGGCACGCGCCCGAAATTCTGGGTGAAGGTCTCTACCACGAGACTGGTTTCCAGGTAAGGGTAGGTGTGCAGCACGAAAGCTGGCTGAGCGTCTTGCCGGTGTTTTTCCACAATCATGAGTTTCGTCTAAAGTTGGTCTATGGCACTTACTCTTCAGGGATTATCCATAGCCCAAGCTTTTCAACATTTGCGCATCATCAGCCCAGCCAGTTTTCACCTTCACCCAAACTTCAAGATATACTTTGCCACCGAAAACTTTTTCCATGTCTTTACGCGCCTGGGTAGCGATCGCCTTGAGTTTCTCACCATCTTTGCCAATGATAATTGCCTTGTGACCGGCCTTGTCCACGATGATACAAGCATGAATCTTGCGCAGCTCCCCTTCGGTTGTAAATTTGTCTATGGTGATGCTGGCAGAGTAGGGGATTTCTTCCCCTGTCAGGCGAAACAGTTTTTCACGTATCAATTCCGCAGCGATGAACCGCTCGCTACGATCAGTGGCCTCATCTGGATCGAACAATGGTTGGTTTTCCGGCAGATATGGCCGGATTGTGCTTAGCAGTTCCGGTAGCTGCATTCCGTCCTGCGCGCTTACCGGCACCATTGCCGTAAAGGCAAACTCCTTGGCCATTTTCTCCAGGAACGGAAGCAGTCGTGATTTGTCGACCAGCTGGTCTATTTTGTTGATGACGAGGATCACCGGTCTATCAAGCGGCAACAGCTTCAGCACCAGCCGGTCGCGCTCATCAAAGTGAAGCGCTTCAATCACGAATATCACCACGTCCACATCCCGCATGCTTTGGGTGACGGTACGGTTCATCAGGCTATTCAGCCGGTTCGTGTGCCGGGTCTGGAAGCCGGGTGTATCGACAAAAATAAACTGGGATTGCTCGTCGGTTAGAATACCGTTGATGCGGTGGCGGGTAGTCTGCGCTTTTTTCGAGGTGATGCTGACTTTCTGTCCGATCAGATTATTAAGCAGTGTGGATTTGCCGACGTTGGGGCGCCCGATGATGGCGATGTAGCCGGTACGATAGTTGAGGTCGGCTGTCATCTTGTGAAATATTCAGTGAAAGACGCAGAGCCTGTCAGCAGAAAAGCTGGAGATTTATGTTTTTGGTATTCTTCAACCACGTGATTGTGCCTGCTCATATGCTTGCTTCGCTGCTCCCTGTTCGGCACTGCGGCGACTGGCGCCCTCGCCAATCGTACGAATATCCAGTTTGCTAATAATGCATTCCACCAGGAATTGCTGTTGATGTGCCTCGCCGCTGGTAGTGACAACGGAGTATTGCGGCAGCCCCAGCTTGCGGCTTTGCAGGTATTCCTGCAACAGGGTCTTGGGATCCTTATCTAGGGTCTGTGGATTCAACTGCTGCAGCAGCGGCATAAAAAGCGTGGCCACAACTTTCTCGGCCTGTGCAAATCCCCCATCAAGATAAACCGCGCCCAGTACCGCCTCCAGTGTATCCGCGAGAATTGAGGGGCGGCGCTGCCCGCCACTTTTAAGTTCTCCTTCACCCAGCTTTATCTGTTCCCCCAAATCAAGTGTTTGCGCCACCTCAAACAGTGCCTGTTGATTGACCAGGCTGGCCCGGAATCGAGACAGTTCACCCTCTGGAAGATTGGGGAAATGCCGAAAGATCAACCCGGCAATCGCGCAATTGAGGACGCTATCGCCGAGAAATTCGAGCCGTTCATTGTGCGGGGAGCTATGGCTGCGGTGAGTCAGTGCTTGGCGCAACAATTCCGCCTGATTGAATGTGTAGTTGATTTTCCGGCAGAGTGTGGCGCTGTCCATTTTCCAATAAGTCCAAATGCTATTTGTGCCCTGGCAAGCAGGCTACTCGATGGATAGCCCGATTCGTTTGAAGTCGCTGAAGTTCCACCAGATCATGAATGCCTTGCCGACGATATTGCGTTCCGGGACGAATCCCCAATAGCGACTGTCGCTGCTGCTGTCGCGATTATCGCCCATCGTGAAATAATGCCCGGCGGGTACCGAGCAGGTAAATTCGGAGTGCTGATAGGTGCAATTTTCCTGGAATGGGAACTGGCGTACTCCGGAAAGCTGCAAGCCGGGCACCTCTGGATTGATAATAATGTCATGACCGCGTTCATTCAGGGACTCTATAAATCTCTGGTTGTATACATAGCTTAATCCAGATTCGATATAGGTATATTCACCCACCGGTTCCATTTTTACCGGGGTGTCATTCACGATCAACTGTTTATTGCGGTAAGTGATGGAGTCACCCGGCAGGCCAACTATGCGTTTGATGTAATCCATGGCCGGATTCTCCGGGTAGCGGAATACCATTACTTCACCGCGCTTGGGTTCGTTCACATCCATTACCTTGAGATTGATGACTGGCAGCCTGACGCCGTAGGTATATTTGTTCACCAGAATAAAATCTCCCACCAGCAGGGTCGGAATCATCGAGCCGGACGGAATCTTGAAAGGTTCCACCAGAAAGGAACGCAGACCGAACACGATCAGGATTACCGGGAAAAAACTTTTGGGATACTCTATCCACCATGGTTCGCGCGTATCCGGCGCACGCTTGCGGCGCAGCATGAAGTGATCAAGCAGCCAGATGCCGCCGGTGACAACCAGCAGAATCAGCATGATGAGGGGAAAATTCATTCTGTACCCTTCGGATGAATAAGGTCCGGTGTCTAATAAACAATGGCAGTGTTCTTAACTGCCGGATATTCGCTATACTATTTGTCGCTCGTCTGCAAAATAGCCAGAAATGCTTCCTGCGGAATTTCCACATTGCCTACCTGTTTCATCCGTTTTTTCCCCGCCTTCTGTTTTTCCAGAAGCTTGCGTTTGCGGCTGATATCGCCACCGTAGCACTTAGCAAGCACATTTTTACGCAATGCCTTGATGCTTTCCCGAGCGATGATGTGTGCACCGATAGCGGCCTGCACTGCAATATCGAACATTTGTCGCGGAATCAATTCACGCATTTTCTGCGCCAGCGCCCGCCCGCGGTACTGGCTGTTAGTGCGGTGCACGATCAGCGATAATGCGTCTACTTTTTCACTATTAATGAGTATATCCAGCTTTACCAGATCGGAAGCGCGAAATTCCTTGAATTCGTAATCTAACGAAGCGTAGCCGCGACTGGTAGATTTGAGTTTATCAAAAAAATCCATGACGACTTCGTTGAGCGGCATTTCGTAAGTGAGCATCACCTGTCTGCCCAGGTATTGTATATTTTTCTGCAACCCGCGCTTGCTGATGCAGAGCGTGATAACCGAGCCGACATATTCCTGCGGAACCAGTATGGTAGCGGTAATAATTGGTTCTCGGATCTCCTCTATCTTGGAAGGATCGGGCATTCTTGACGGGTTCTCAATTTCGGTCACGGTGCCATCGCGCATCACTATCTGATACACCACCGTCGGCGCAGTAGTGATGAGATCCATGTCGTATTCCCGTTCCAGTCGCTCCTGCACGATATCGAGATGCAACAAGCCGAGAAAGCCGCAACGGAAGCCAAATCCCAGCGCCTGGGATGTTTCCGGCTCGTAGTGTAATGAGGAGTCATTGAGTTTCAATTTCTCCAACGCGTCACGCAGGGCATCGTACTGGTTGGACTCAATCGGGTAAAGTCCAGCAAAAACCTGCGGTTTGATTTCTTTGAAGCCAAGCAATGGCTGAGTAGCAGGACGATCTGCCAGAGTCACGGTATCACCCACCTTGGCGGATTTCAGTTCCTTGATGCCGGAAATAATGAAGCCAACTTCACCTGCACTTAACGATTCCCGGGGTTGGGATTTGGGCGTAAACACGCCAACCTGTTCGCACAAATGAACGGCTTTACTGGCCATGAGTAGAATTTTATCTTTTGGTCTGAGCGCTCCATCCACCACCCGCACCAACATTACTACCCCGACATAATTATCAAACCACGAGTCAATGATCAGCGCCTTTAGCGGGGCAGCAGGATCTCCCTTCGGTGCGGGAATACGTGTAATCACCGCTTCCAGAATATCCTGTACGCCTTCGCCAGTTTTGGCGCTGGCACGCAGTGCATCTTGAGCATCTATACCGATAATGTCTTCTATCTCTGCAATCACGCGTTCCGGTTCGGCTGCGGGTAGATCAATTTTGTTTAGTACCGGCACCACTTCCACGCCTTGCTCGATGGCGGTGTAGCAATTGGCCACAGTCTGGGCCTCCACGCCTTGCGAGGCGTCTACTACCAGCAAGGCGCCTTCACAGGCTGCCAGAGAGCGCGACACCTCATAAGAAAAATCTACGTGGCCGGGAGTGTCAATCAGATTCAGTAAATAGGTATTACCATCGCGCGCTGTATATTTCAGCGCAGCAGTCTGTGCCTTGATGGTAATGCCACGTTCCCGTTCCAGATCCATCGAATCCAGTACTTGCGCCCCCATTTCCCGCTCTGAAAGACCGCCGCATAGCTGAATAATACGATCCGCCAGAGTGGATTTGCCGTGATCGATGTGGGCGATAATGGAAAAATTACGGATGTGTTGCATCAGGGATCAGAAGCCGGTAATCAGGAAAGTGTTGGTCGAGAGCTGCACTAGGGAAACTAAAAAAGGGCACCTGCTGTGCCCTTTTGAAAGTTTCTGGCTTGATCCCGCAAGTATCGCCAAAATTCAGCTATGGTGTTTACTCAAGAAGTGCGCATTCTAGCGAATTCTGGAGAAATAAGCATCTAGCGCGATAGGGTCGAGATGGTAATGGCAGATTTCTTCCCCGTTTGCTGCCAGTACTGGAACCCGCTCGCCGTAACGTGCCACCAGTTCGGCATTGCTGTCTATATCCACCACTTCGAGCCGAAAGAGAAGCCGTGCCTGCAATTCATGCAGCCTGGCAACCATGTCCTGGCACAGATGACAGTGTTCACGGCCATACACAACCAGGATGACAGGCCCTGGCATGGCCGGCTTACTTGTTGTCATTGTCATTGAGCTTCATGGTAATGAAGGTGGCGGTACCGCCACGCCGCACCAACAACGCAATGTTGCGCCCTTTCTCGATTTTTCCGAGTAGTTGGTTGAATTGTTCAACAGTTTTTACGCCCTGATTATTGATGCTGAGAATCACATCACCTGGGCGTATGCCGGCACGGCTGGCAATGCCCGATTGCATGTCTTCCACCAGCAGACCATTGTCTATTTCCAGTTGTTTTTTCTGCTCGGTGTTAAGCTCGCTGAGCGCAAGCCCGATGCGATTGAATGTTTCGGGTGCTTTACTGCCGCGTTTACCACCGCGACTGGCAGCTTTCTCATCCGCTGGAATTTCGTCCACCGTCACGGTTATTTCCCTGATGGAACCGTTGCGCCATACCTGTACCGGCACCTTGGACCCTGGTTTGGTGGCACCTACAATGCGTGGCAAGTCACTGGAGGTGGTTATGGTTTTGCCATCGAATTTCAGGATCACGTCCCTTGCTTCTATCCCTGCTTTCTCCGCCGGACCATCTTTCTGCACTGCGGCCACTAGCGCGCCGCCGGGCGTGGCCAAGCCGAACGATTCGGCCAGTTCCTTGGTCATCTCCTGAATCATCACACCGATCCTGCCACGACTTACCTTGCCACTGGCGATTAACTGATTGGAGATTTCGGTGGCCACATCGATGGGGATGGCAAACGACAATCCCATGAAGCCGCCAGTGCGACTGTATATCTGCGAGTTGATGCCGACTACTTCGCCCTTCATGTTAAACAAGGGTCCGCCGGAATTTCCTGGATTGATAGCTACATCTGTCTGGATGAAGGGTACGAAATTTTCCTGCGTCAGTGAGCGCCCCTTGGCGCTGACGATGCCGGCGGTCACGCTGTTATCAAAGCCGAAGGGTGAGCCAATCGCCACCACCCATTCGCCAACCTTGAGTTTGTTGGGGTCACCTTGGGTTACTTTGGGTAAACCAGTAGCTTCGATCTTGAGAAGAGCGACATCGGTCCTGCGGTCAGTACCGATTACCTTGGCGCGGAATTCGCGCTTATCGGTCAATTTGACAGTAATTTCATCAGCAGATTCAATTACATGTGTGTTGGTCAGGATGTAGCCATCGGTGCTGATGATAAAACCGGAGCCCAGTGATCTGGACTCAAACTCCCGCGGAGCAGTATTGGGCGGCATCTGGCGGCGGAAAAATTCAAAGAATGGATCATCCTCCGGAATATTCGGCATTCCCGGGAAAATCCGGTTAGTAGGTGTACTTTGCGTCTGGACAGTGCTGATGTTCACTACCGCAGCACCTTGCTTCTCAACCAGATCGGTGAAATCGGGCAATTCTCTGGTTTGCGCAGAGGCGACCGATGACAGTCCGAACAACATCACCAGAATAAGTTTATGCATCATTTGACTTTGTAGTTGATTACCGAGTTGCCGATTTGCATTACCGTTGCTGGCGGGACTTCACCCACAGTTGTCACCATATTGTCTGCCACTGTGCGGATATAAATATTGATCGCACCGTAGCCAGAGGAGAGTCCCTGAACCGGTGGCGCAGAATTTTTCTCCACTGGTTCGATAAATACCGACACCGCAGCGAGGCCATCTGATAGCGCAATGTGACCAACCGGTGTTGATTTTCCGGAAAGAGTGCGTTTCATCTCAATGACTTTCCTGAATCCTGCTGGAGGATTGCTGACCTGCCAGCCGAGTTTGCCGCTTCCCATCGTGGAAGATACCAAATTGGTAATGCGCCACTCGCCAGTTTTCGCAGAATATTTTGGTTTCAACATTTCCTTGTCTATCTCGCCACCAATCTTTAGCTGGGTAAAAACAAACTGCTCGACCACACGACCCTTGTCCATTACTGCAGCTTTAAGCAGCAGACCAGTGTGGGCATCTACCCACAGTTTATGGCCATAGCGCATGTCATCCCTGGGTTCCAGCACAATTACCTGGCATTCATAATCGCTGATGCGCTCTGATTCGCCTTTGCTAACAATGTAACTATCGTGGAGATTGCTCAGTGGTTCAGGCAAAAGTGCAGGAAAAACTTTTCGCAACCAGCGTTTCTCGGTCACAATGGTTTTGCTCTCCGGCAAGTAACATCGCATCTCATCATTGTTGCGGATGATCTCGCGGGGTGAGCCATCCAGCACCTCGATTTTCTCATGCTCGCCATCCTGATCCCGCATGTGGATGATGCGGGACGTCTCAATATGGTTGCCGGAAGAATATATGAAGGTGCCGATATAGTTATGCTGACGTGGGGCAGCAGCTATTTTTTGCAGCAAGCTTAATATTTCTACGGAAGAATCAGATGAACTCTGCGCGAATATGGGCTGTACAGCGCCGGATAGCAGCAACAAAGCAGCCAGTGCAGCCCTTGTCATCGGGCGGAGCTTTCCCGCGATTCTGCAACTGTGCGCATATAGGGTGTTACGCCACCATGCATCGCTGTAGTGGACGAAAACTCCCGGTGTGCCAGCAGATAGTCGTTAATCTGGGCAGGAGCCGAGGTTGGGCCTGAGATGGGGACAGAAATAGCGACGGGAGTTGTTTGTACAACTGGCTGAAGAACCGGTTTGTTGCTGGCAAGATTCTCTTGCGGTCGATCCATGTTTTGCAAGCTGATCCATCCTACCACGACTACCGCCGCTACCGAGGCTGCCGCTGAGAGAGCAAATACTTTAAATTTATGTTCCATCGGCGACTGTGGTGCGAGTATGGTTGGTTCTGCAGCCAGTCTTGCACTGACGCGCTGAGTAATGTCGATAGACGCCGTCGATTGTCGCAAGGCATCACCAATCAAATGGTAAGTTGTCCATTCGCCGCGCAATCCATCTGCTTTTCTGAGTTGCGTAATCGTGCCAGCGACATCTTCAGATTCCAGTTCGCCATCCATTAACGCCGATATTTTACTTTTCATGCTACCACCTCTTGTCTTTGTCGGTCCCCAGCATGGGCCGTAATTTCTCTGCTATCGTTTCACGGGCGCGAAATATTCGCGATCGCACTGTGCCGATGGGACAGTTCATGATGCTTGCAATTTCTTCATAGCTCAGTCCCTCGATTTCTCTCAGGGTAATTGCCGTGCGTAATTCTTCAGGCAATTCCTGTAAAGTCTGGTTCACCGTTTCGGCGATCTGCTTACTCATCAGTTCGCTTTCAGGGGTGTTCATTTCCCGTAACTGACTGCCTTCCTCGAAGTTCTCAGCGTCCTCACTGTCGAAACCGTTGCTGGTAGTGGTGGGCGCCCGCCGCCCTTGAGTTACCAGGAAATTCTTTGCGGTATTAATGCCAATCCGGTACAGCCAGGTATAAAACGCACTCTCGCCCCGGAACGACGGTAATGCCCGGTAAGCTTTGATGAAAGCCTCTTGGGTGACATCTTCTACTTCGGCGGCATCGCGGATAAACTGCGACAGCAACCGTGCCAGCTTGCGTTGGTACTTGATCACCAGTAGATCGAAGGCTTGTTTGTCCCCACGCTGTACGCGTTCTACCAGTTGCTGATCAATTTCCCGGTCACCCATGCTGCCGTTCCCTGAATATTATGGTTTACACTTGTGAATACTGCTGCTTCATGAAGCAGCAGATCAAGTATACCCTCTCAAGGGTTGATCCGGGAACTGCACGCGGCTTAACACGCATAGTCTGAACCAAGAGACAACGGATACCCTGGATTAGTTCACTCGATAAAGTGGGTACTCTAAAAAATCAGGATGGGAATACCAAGTCTGTTATGATTTTCGCTTGATGGCGAATGTAATTAACCAGGATCAGAATGGCCCAACTTGATTTTGACACACTTATTATTGGCAGCGGTCTTGCTGGCCTTACGCTCGCACTCAACCTAGCACAAACTAAAAAAGTTTGTCTTGTCACCAAACGAGCCTTGCTTGACAGTGCCAGCGGCTGGGCTCAAGGCGGTATTGCCGCAGCGCTATCGCAGGAAGATTCCCCCGATGCGCATATCCGCGACACCCTTGCCGCAGGTGCAGGATTGTGTGATGAGGCGGTTACCCGCTATGTGGCGGAAAACGGCCCGCGAGCCATTCAATGGCTGATCACTCAGGGAGTGCCCTTCACCCGCGATCTGAACAACGCAACCGGTTACCATCTGACGCGGGAAGGCGGTCATAGCGTGCGCCGGGTGATACACGCAGCCGATACCACTGGGCAGGCGGTACAGTTGACGCTGAGCGAAAAGGCCCGTATCCACCCGAATATTACCGTGCTTGAACGTCATATCGCGATTGATCTCATCACCGGCATGAAACTGGGTCACCCTGACAAAAGTGACAATCGTTGCTATGGCGCTTATGTGCTGGATAGCACGGCAGGTAGAGTCGATACCATCGCCGCGCACAGTACGGTGCTGGCGACTGGCGGCGCTGGCAAGGTCTATCTCTACACCACCAATCCCGACACGGCTACCGGCGACGGTATCGCCATGGGCTGGCGCGCGGGTTGCCGTATCGCCAATATGGAGTTCATCCAGTTTCACCCTACTTGCCTTTACCATCCCCATGCCAAATCGTTTCTGATTTCCGAGGCAGTACGCGGTGAAGGCGGTTTGCTGAAACTTCCCGATGGTTCGCGTTTCATGCCCTGGCACGATGAGCGCGCGGAGCTTGCGCCGCGCGATATTGTGGCCCGCGCCATCGATTTTGAAATGAAAAAACGTGGTCTGGATTGCGTTTACCTGGACATTTCCCACAAGCCTGCAGGTTTCCTGCAAGAGCATTTCCCCAACATTTACGCCCGCTGCCTGGAATTGGGCATCGATATAACCAAACAGCCGATCCCGGTAGTGCCCGCAGCTCATTACACCTGCGGCGGTGTCGTCACCGACTGGAACGGCAAGACTGATCTGGACAACCTTTACGCCATCGGCGAAACCGCCCACACCGGACTGCACGGCGCCAACCGTCTGGCGAGCAATTCGCTGCTGGAGTGTCTGGTATTCGGGCAGGCGGCGGCCACAGACATCCTGCGGCTACCGTCCATGCCCGCTGTACAACTGCCGCAATGGGATGAAAGCCGCGTCACTGACGCTGACGAGGAAATCGTTATTTCGCATAACTGGGATGAATTGCGGCGTTTCATGTGGGACTATGTAGGCATAGTTCGTACCAACAAACGCCTGCAACGTGCCCAGCATCGCATCAAGCTGCTGCACGAAGAAATCAGCGAGTATTACGCCAATTTTCGTGTGACCAGCGATCTGCTGGAGCTGCGTAACCTGGTGGATAGCGCCGATCTTATCGTACAAAGCGCCATGCTGCGCCACGAAAGTCGCGGCCTGCACTTTAGCCTGGATTATCCAGATCTCCTGCCGCAAGCGCGGGATACCGTATTGAAACGCTGATATCAGTCTGGGTCTTTCCATTTCCAGCGCAACAATACCCGCAGCTGTCTGAATTGCTCGGCATCTATGCTGTCTGCCAGGATCACCACGCTACGGGTGAAGAATCCGGCAGATGGTTTCAGATTCAACACTGTCAAATAAGGCGCAACAAAGCTGCTGCCAAGCAGCGTACAGGTAATGTGTTCACCATGCTGTGTCTCAAGCGCGCAGGACATTTCATCCGACAGCTCTAAAGCCACCACCGATCGCGGTGAGCGCAACAACGCGTAGCGCTGCAAGTAGAATAACAGGCTGATGGCGAGTACCGTGGTCCCCATCAGTTTGACCGCTGTCGGTAGCGCCAGCGGCCACAACATACCGATAGCGGCGAAATGGGCGAGACCCAGTATCACGGCAAGGCGTACGGAAGGTTCGAGACGGGCGGTGAGCAAAGGAGCAGCCATGCTAATTATTCTACTTCCCCAGTTGATCGTATAATCAGCTTTTCTCATTGGCCTACATTTTCCGCATGAACTCCACCTGGCAGGCTTACCTGCAAGCCCGTAATGCAGTTGTTCAAGACGGCTGTGTTACTCATTATAGCGATGCCGCTGCCGAACTCAAATGCACCCGCTCGGATATGGTGCTGGCCGATCTCTCGCACTTTGGTCTGATCCATTTTTCCGGTGAGGATGCACAAGCTTTCCTGCAGGGGCAATTGAGCTGTGATGTCAGAAAAGTAGACTCATCCACTGCCCAGTACGGCAGCTATTGCACCCCCAAGGGCCGGATGCTGGCAAGCTTTTTGCTGTGGCATGATGGTGATGGCTACACCATGCAACTGCCATCAGCGCTGCAGATAGCCATCCGCAAGCGCCTTTCCATGTTTGTATTGCGCGCCAAAGTAGATCTGGCCGACAACAGTGATGCACTGGTCTGCATGGGTGTAGCAGGAAATCACGCGGCCGCGCTGCTAGCAGAAGTTGTGGGTGCAGTTCCTGCCACGCATCTGGGTGTGATTCACGCTCAGCAGGGCAATATCATTCGTCTTGCGCAGGATCGCTTCGAACTCGTCGTTCTGCCGGAACAGGCACCTGCGCTGTGGCAGAGTTTGAGCAGAGAGGCCATGCCGGTGGGGGCGCCCTGCTGGGACTGGCTGGAAATTAAAGCAGGCATTCCCGTGATCACGCCGGCCACTCAGGAACAATTCATTCCGCAAATGGCGAATCTGCAAGCCATCGGCGGGGTGAGTTTCCAGAAAGGCTGTTATCCGGGGCAGGAAATCGTTGCGCGCACCCAGTATCTGGGCAAGATCAAGCGCCACATGTATTTGGCCAATATTCAATCACTCAAGCCTGTTGCAGCCGGGGACGAGTTATTCAGCGCTGATATGGCAGAGCAATCCAGCGGTATGGTGGTCAACGCAGCGCCCTCGCCTGAGGGCGGCTTCGATGTGCTGGCGGTGATACAGATAAGCAGCGTCGAGGCCGGTAAAATTCATTGGCAGGCGCTGGATGGTCCCACGTTGGAGATTATGCCGTTACCCTATTCGCTCTGAAGCAGTGCGAGAGTTCAGGGGGATAGATCCGCAAAGAACCGCTCCACTTCAGCCAGATCGCGGGTGCGCTTCATCGGTGGCAAACTTTGCCAGATTTTCTTGCCGTAGGACTTGGTGATGAGGCGTGGGTCACAGATCATCAATACTCCGCGATCGGTTTCGTCGCGGATCAATCGCCCCGCACCTTGTTTCAGGTTGATGACGGCGCGCGGCAGTTGATATTCCATGAAAGCATTGCGCCCCTCCTTGTTGATTTTCTCGATGCGTGCCGATAGTACCGGATCATCGGGCGGTGCGAACGGCAGCTTGTCGATCACCACCAGCGACAATGCTTCGCCGCGCACGTCCACCCCTTCCCAGAAAGATTGACTGCCGATCAATACTGCATTGCCCAGTTTGCGAAAACGTTCCAGCATATCGGAGCGCGAACTCTGTCCTTGCAGCAATAGGGGGTAATCGAGTTGTTCGCGCTCGAATGCTTCCAGCAACAATTCATGCGCTCGTCGCGTTGCCCGCAGACTGGTGCACAAGAAGAAGGCACGACCGCGACTGGCTTTCAACACCGGCAATGCGGCTTTCACCACCTCTTCGGTGTATTCGCGGCTGCTGGGTTCGGGCAAGCCGGGTGGTACGTAGAGCAGGGCCTGATTAGCGAAATCAAACGGGCTGTCCCAGCAGGCAGACTGCGCCGTAGCCAGACCCATTTCACCGTTGTAATGCGAGAAATCGCCTTTCACCGCCAATGTTGCAGAAGTGAATATCCAGGCGCGCGGTGAGGCGCTCAACTGTTTGTTGAATATTTCCGCAATGGACAACGGCGTGGCATTGAGCTGCAGCGCATGGCTGAACACTTCCAGCCAACGTACAAACCCTTCGGCCTCCGCCTGATCGCGCCAGTGCTTTATGCGGACAGCAATTTCGCGCGCTCGTTGCCAGCAGTTTTCCAGCCCCTCTGAACGCTCTGCCTGGATTTCCAGCAGCGTCGCCAGCGTATCAAGTTTTTCCAGCAGCTCATCCAGCGCACCGCCAAACTTTGGATTCTTCATTGCCGTAGCCAGCGGCAGGCGAGTGTTCTCGCCTTCGATGGTCAGGCGTAAATCGCGTGCCGCTTTCTCCATCGCCGTAATAGCATCAGGCAATGCAGTAAAATCCCTGGCACCTAGCAGTGCTTCGGTCTCAGTATCGCGTGCAAGTTCCAGCAATTGGCTGGTGCTCACTGATTCGCCGAAAAACAGACTGGCAGTTTCTGGTAACTGGTGAGCTTCGTCGAAAATCACCGTGTTGCAGGCGGGCAATAGCTCCGACAGGCCTTCGTCGCGCAGCATCACATCAGCAAAAAACAAATGATGGTTGACTACCACCACATCCGCTGCCAGTGCCTGTTTGCGGGCTTCCATCACGAAGCAATCCTTGTAGTTGGGGCAATCTGAACCGAGGCAATTTTCGCGCGTGGAAGTTACCTGTTGCCAGACCGCAGCGTTTTCCGGCACTTCACTCAGACTGCTTTTATCGCCGCTTCTGCTGACACCTGCGTAGCGCTCAACCAATTTCAGATATTTCACTTCGTCGCGACTGGCAAAGCTGGTGCGCCCATCCTGCAGGGTACGTTCCAGATGATAACGGCACACGTAGTTGGCGCGCCCCTTCAGCAGTGCCACCGTGACTGGTGCTTTGAGTGCAGCGCGCACGGTAGGGATGTCGCGGGTGAAAAGCTGGTCCTGCAGTGTCTTAGTGCCAGTGGAAATGATTACCTTGCCGCCCGCCAGCAATGCCGGCACCAGATAAGCGAAGGTCTTGCCGGTACCAGTGCCCGCTTCTGCCACCAGAATGCGGTTGCCAGCGATGGTGTTGGCTATCGCCTGCGCCATTGCCAGTTGCTGCGCGCGTGCACTGTAACCCGGCACGGATTGTGCCAGCGCGCCGCTGTTGGAGAAAAAGGAATCGAGACCTGGCATGGAGAGAGTTGCCGGCTACGGTGCCAGTAGACCCTTCTCTGGATGGGTGGCATCGTATGTCGATATAATTTGCGGGTCCGGCAGGATCAGCCGCTTGGCTTTGTCTACATAATCCAGTCGGCTGAGCATGTCCTTGATGATATTGAGTCGTGCCAGCTGCTTGTCATCGGCACGTACAATCGTCCAAGGGGTTGTGAGATTGTGGGTATGTGCCAGCATTTCATCGCGCGCCAGGCTGTACTGTTTCCATTTTTTGAGTGCCTGATTGTCAAGTGCGCTGATTTTCCATTGTGTGAGTGGATCCGATCTGCGCTTGTCCAGGCGTCTCTTCTGTTCGGGTTTGCTGATATCGAGGTAATACTTGAAGAGTTTGATACCGGAGCGAACTAACATATGCTCGAACTCTGATACCGAGCCGATGAATTCCTTGCATTCGGTTTCGGTACAAAAACCCATTACCCGCTCGACACCTGCCCGGTTGTACCAGCTGCGGTTGAACAGCACCAGTTCCTGGGCTACGGGTAGATACGGGACATAACGCTGAAAGTACCACGAACTACGGTCTCGATCAGAGGGTTTGCCGAGGGCCACAACCCGTGTTTCACGCGGACTTAAATGCTGAACAATACGCTTGATCGTGCCGTCTTTGCCAGATGCATCCCGGCCTTCAAAGATGACCAGAATTTTTTCATTGTACTTTATGAAATGTCGCTGCAGCTTGACAAGCTCAATCTGAAGTTTACGCAGACTGTCTTCGTAGACTTCGCGAGATATAGCAGACGGGGATTTACTCAAATTTCTTGCACCGATTTTCCCGCGCATGGCTGAGTACCTATTCAGAGATTCTAGACAGACAGCGGCATCAACAGTGCAGATTCTACCAATACATCGACGCCTGCTGCTGGTGCTATTGCTTGTGCCGGAATGTTTTTTCCGTTACGCCACTCAGCCACTGCTTTACGTTTGGATTCGCCAGCGACCAGAAATATTACCTGCTGCGAACGGCTCAACCGCATGGCACTCAGCGACACGCGCTGCGGCGGTGGTTTGGGTGCATCAAGCACTGCCAGCATGTCCGGTGAATCAGGTGCGCTACCCCACTCATGATCAGGAAACAGGCTTGCAGTATGGCCATCCTCACCCAGCCCCAGCAATGCCAGATCGAACATGCCGACAGTGCGTAGCGTTTCGGCATATACGCGAGCTGCTTGGCTTGCCCCAAGTTCACCCGGGATTATGTGCAATTGGGCTGCGGGTATTGGCACGTGGTCGAGCCAGACTTCTCCGGCCATGCGCGAGTTTCTGTTTGCATCCGTTGGCGGCAGGCAGCGCTCATCGCTGAAGTAAATATGCCATGCAGACCAATCGCTGTGCGCGGCGCGCAATTGTCGATAGATCTCGCGTGGCGTTTCTCCGCCGGAGATCACCAGATGAAACTGTCCGCGTTGCTGAATTGCCAGCGTCGCGCTACCGAGGATTGCATTCAGTGCCGCGCGGTACAGTGCCGGCAGATTGGCGACTGCATGCCAGCGGTACTGCTCTGGATTAGTGGGATTGGTCACTTTGGCATCTGCGACGCTGGCATCCATGCACCATCCGCAGGAATCATCAGTGCCTCAGCCTTGGCTGGCTCCCAGCTGTTCGACGGATAATGAACCTGGGACGGCTTCAGAAGCGAACGACATACTGGACATAAATAAGGTCCGGCGAGACATTGCCTCTACCGCCAGTGGGGGTCGTAGTATTTTTGATAAAGTCGCCGGCCCACAGCTTGGAATAGCCGAGCAGGACATCCTGATGGCGGTTAACGTGGATATTGAAGCGCAAGTCCAACTCATCGCCCACATCCCTGCCTGCCTGGCCAGTGGCGTCCCGACGGTAGCCTACACCTGCAGCGTTGTACAAGGCGTCATGTGAATTCGCCAGAAAGAACCGATGGTATTGGGCAATGAATGTGAACCATGGCTGCGGATGAAGAGTAAATTGGGCATTGAAGTCGTGGATATTCTGCCGGCCTACCCGATCCAGGAAACCCATGTAATAGTGTCCGAACGGAAAGAGCTGGTTAAAGGTGTTGTTCTGACCATCATTCGAATTCTTGTCGCCGGAAGCGTAGTCGTAGCGTAGCCATAACTGCGGATTCATGGGTAACTGGGAGAATTGATAGCCGACGCCAGAGGCCACCGCACCGGCTGAAATATCAGTAGAGGCACCACTGTTGTTGATTGACCGGCCAAATTGATACATGCCCTCCAGCTCGTACAGAAACTGGTTGTAATTGCCGGCGTAGCGGCTACCTACGGTGTGCACGACCCCCCCTGTTATGTTATTGAATTTGGGGGCTATGGCCTTGGTTCGGCTGTCATCCAGGCTCAGGAAGTAGAGGTCGGCGAAATGGCCTCTCTGAGGTTTGTAGGTTGCCCACAGACCGTAGAAATCTCGATTTTCGTCCCAGTTATCGAAGTTGATCCGGGATTGTTGCGATATATTCATCGGGCGCACCCAGAACGCGTCCAGATCCAATTTCGGACTGCGCCAGAAGGTTTTGACACCCTGGAAGGTGCGCCGTGTGTTAGCCCAATCCAGGGTGGAAATTAATCTCTGCGAGCCGTACAACAACTCCTGTCGGCCGACGCGAACATAGGCCTGGCCATCCTTCACGTTTGCTATCTTGATGTCGGCAAACAGGTTCAGCATGTCGGTATGATTTACGTCGATGCCAAGTGGATTTTTCTCCTGTGAGAAACTGCGGGCATCTATACCCTCGGCAAAGAGGCGAACCTGATCCCGATACCACAGATCGGCGTGAAGTCGTGTCCGTATCAGGTTGTAAGTATTGTCTCCGGGTTCAAGTCGGCTCCCCGACTCTCGCATATTCCGGAACCAGAAACTGCCTCCAAAAGACAGAAGCCAGTCGCTGCCCAGATGGATGCGCTTGACGGGGTCGAAGACGTCCTTTTCAAAGCCCGGCTTTTCCATATAACGGAAGTCCACGTCAAACGAGGAGACGGGGAGAAGGCCGAAGGGGGCATACGGGGCGACAGGCGGGGCTTTACGTTCATTTCCGGTGAGCAAATCCCAGAGGGAATAATAGCCAGCTCCGGAGGGGGGCACGATGAATGATCCTGGACGCGGCATAGGCGTCACCGGCGGGACTTTGGACCAATCAAATTTGCTTTCGGCCGCCGGGGCTGCTGCAGCGTCTTTAGGGGGGGCGGTTGGATTTGCCAGAACTTGAAAGGACAGACTCAAGATTCCTACACCCAGATAGAATTTCGGTAGCCAGCCACTCGCCCTTGTTGTGTGACGCTCTAAGGATTTGCTGATCACGGTTGAAGAGGGCAGGTTCATGGCTAAGGTTCCAATGGAGTCGTCAGGTAGTTATGCTGCACGGCAGATTGAATATAAACAGGACAAGCAGGTATGTAAATATAAAATTAAATTGGCAGAACAATAACGACTGAGCGGAGACATGTCAACCGGATTTCAACAGCGCGTCTATTCCTGCTTGGGCGATTTGCGCATCCTGATTGGAACGCACACCGCTAACGCCGATTGCGCCGATGAACTGGCCATCCACCATGATGGGTAGGCCTCCTTCGATCGGCAGGGTTCCGGGCAGGGCAAGATAGCGCATGCGCCCCTCCGCAACATGTTCCTCCCATACTTTGGTAGGACGGCGGAAGGCGATGGCAGCGCGGGCTTTCTGCATTGCCACTTCGATACTGCCAAACTGAGCGTCATCCAAGCGTAGCAGATGGAGCAGGTGGGCACCATCATCGACGATCGCAATCACCACCGGCCAGTCGTTGTGCCGGGCTTCCGCTTCGGCGGCAGCGGCAATTTTCTTTGCATCATCCAGCGTGAGAGCAATCTTGCTGTTCATCCGAAATATCCGGGAGACAAGTTAGTAATTGAGCAAATTTAATTTCCGCCAGCAACGAAACACGCCAGAGTTTCTCGGCGTGCTTCGCGGAATGACACAGATTACAGCAGTGGCACGATCAATAACGCAGTAATGTTCATGATCTTGATCAGTGGATTGACCGCCGGTCCGGCGGTATCCTTGTAGGGATCGCCCACGGTATCGCCGGTTACAGCGGCTTTGTGTGCTTCCGAACCCTTGCCGCCGAAGTGTCCATCCTCGATGTATTTCTTGGCATTATCCCAGGCACCGCCACCGGCAGTCATGGAAATGGCGACGAAAATACCGGTAATGATGGCGCCGATCAGTACCCCGCCCAAGGCTACCGGGCCGAGTAGCAGGCCAACGAGTACGGGTACCGCCACTGGCAGCAACGAAGGAACGACCATTTCCTTGATGGCTGCTTTGGTCACCATGTCCACTGCTTTGGAATAATCCGGCTTGGCAGTGCCTTCCATGATGCCCGGGATTTCCTTGAACTGGCGGCGTACTTCCACCACCACCGAACTGGCCGCACGACCGACAGCTTCCATCGCCATCGCCCCGAACAGGTAGGGCACCATGCCGCCGATGAACAGGCCGATAATCACCATGTGATCGGACAAATCAAAGACTACTAGCTTGCCGCCGCTGGAAAGGGCATGCGTGTAATCGGCGAACAGCACCAATGCAGCCAAACCAGCTGAACCGATGGCGTAACCTTTGGTCACTGCTTTGGTGGTATTGCCCACGGCATCCAGGGGATCGGTGATGTCACGGATCTCTTTTGGCAAGCCAGCCATTTGTGCAATACCACCGGCGTTGTCGGTGATCGGGCCATAAGCGTCAAGCGCCACGATGATGCCGGCCATGGACAGCATCGAAGTCGCGGCGATGGCAATGCCATACAGCCCTGCCAGTTCATGAGAACACCAGATCGAAAGACATACGACCAGCACCGGCGCAGCGGTCGATTTCATGGAAACACCCAGGCCCGCAATCACGTTGGTGCCGTGGCCGGTACTGGATGCTTCCGCAATATGCTGCACTGGCGCATATTCGGTGGAGGTGTAGTACTCGGTGATCCATACCATCGCGGCGGTCAGCGCGAGGCCGACCAGTCCGGCAAGGTACAAATTCATCGCCGAGATATTCTTGCCGTCAATTACGATACCGTCGCCCAACATCGTGGTGGTAATGGGATAGTAGACGATTGCTGCCAGTATGCCGGCGACTGCCAGGCCGCGGTAAAGCGCATTCATGACCTTGCCATCCTCACGCGCTTTGACAAAGGCGCAACCGATGATGGAGGCGATGATGGAAAATCCACCCAGTACCAGTGGATAGATCACTGCGTTTGCACTCACAACTGGGTCTGCAATCAATAATCCGCCCAGCAGCATGGTGGCGATGATGGTTACAGCGTAGGTTTCAAACAGGTCGGCTGCCATACCGGCACAGTCACCCACGTTATCACCCACGTTGTCAGCGATAACCGCCGGGTTGCGAGGATCATCCTCAGGAATTCCGGCCTCAACCTTACCGACCAGGTCAGCACCGACGTCAGCACCTTTGGTAAAGATACCGCCACCCAGACGCGCAAAAATGGAAATCAACGAACTACCAAAGGCCAGACCTACCAGTGCATGGGTCGCATCCGCTGCAGTGGCGCCCAGGCCGACAGTAAGAAAAGCGTAGTAGCCCGCCACGCCCAGAAGGCCCAGGCCAACTACCAGCATGCCGGTGATCGCCCCACCCTTGAAGGCGACATTGAGCGCAGCGTTAAGGCCGTCTCTGGCAGCTTCTGCGGTACGCACATTGGCACGCACCGACACGTTCATGCCGATATAACCGGCAAGACCTGACAGAACTGCACCGAGAGCAAAACCAACAGCGGTTTGCCAGCCCAAGGCGACAAAAATAGCCACCAGCAGAATCACGCCGACGATGCTGATAGTGGTGTATTGCCTATTCAGGTAAGCGGAAGCGCCTTCTTGAATCGCAGTGGCGATCTCGCGCATGCGTTCGTTGCCATCTGACAAACTCAGAATCCATTTAATCGAAAGCGCTCCATACAGAAGCGCGGCCATCGCGCAACCGATTGCGATGATTAGACCAGTACCCATTAAAATCTCCAGTTAAAGTCAGACCGTCTGAGAATGCATGCGGAATTTCGGCCCAATAATTCCGCATAACAGCTTGTGCGACATCAAAACAAACCTGATAAGACTCAAATCTTGAAATCACCCAGTTTCTTCTTGACCGCCACGTTCTTCAGCCGCACGTAATTAGGCAGACCATCCTTGTAAGGCGGATAGTCTTCACCCTTGATCAGCGGAGTCAGATATTCACGGCATTTGTCAGTAATGCCAAAACCATCCTTAGTGATAAAGTTGCCAGGCATCATTTTTTCCACATTGGCGACTTTGGACAGTTGCGCCATGCCGACTTTCCACTTGTAGGGTTTATTGGACAGGCGCTCTATCGTGGGCATCACCGAATTGTGTCCTTTAACGGCGAATTCCACAGCAGCTTTGCCCATCGCATAAGCCTGTTCAACGTCGGTTTTGGATGCGATGTGGCGTGCAGCACGCTGCAGATAGTCCGCTACACCCCAATGATATTTGAGTCCCAGGCCATCCTTGATGATGTTTGCCACCACCGGCGCAACGCCACCCAACTGGGCATGGCCGAAAGCATCGCGCAATCCCTGGTCGGAGAGAAAATTGCCATCCGCGCCTTTCACGCCTTCCGACACCACCACCGAGCAGTAGCCGAATTTCTTGACGTAGCCGTCCACCTTGGCGAGAAACTTTGCCTTATCGAAAGCGATTTCCGGAAACAGGATGACAATGGGAATTTCACAGTCCTTGCTCGATGCCAGTCCGCCTGCCGCTGCGATCCATCCGGCATGGCGCCCCATTACTTCCAGCACGAATACCTTGGTTGAGGTTTTTGACATGCTGGCCACGTCAAAGCTCGCTTCGCGTGTGGATACGGCGATATATTTCGCCACCGAACCAAAACCGGGGCAGCAATCGGTAATCGGCAGATCATTATCCACGGTCTTGGGAACATGAATGGCTTGGATCGGATAACCCAGCGTATCGGCCAGTTGCGATACCTTCAGGCAGGTATCAGCGGAATCGCCGCCGCCGTTATAAAAGAAATAACCGATGTTATGTGCCTTGAATACCTCGATCAGACGTTCATATTCGCGCCGGTTCTGCTCGAGACTTTTCAATTTGTAGCGGCAGGAGCCGAATGCGCCGGAGGGCGTATGACGCAGCGCTTTGATTGCCGTGATGGAATCCTTGCCGGTATCGATCAGGTCTTCGGTCAGGGCGCCGATAATGCCGTTGCGGCCAGCATAAATTTTGCCGATTTTGCCCTTCTGTTTGCGCGCCGCTTCAATCAAACCGGCGGCAGATGCATTAATGACTGCGGTGACCCCGCCGGATTGGGCATAAAAAGCATTTTTTGCAACCATAATGTTTTCTCCTGATTTATCCAAATCTTTGGCAGTCTTGCCGGCACAAACACCGGCGTTGTACTGATCCATTTCCGAATCGAAATCCGGTTACGAAAAATCCGCCCGCAATCCTGATTGAAGTTACTTCAGCGACGCGAAAATGTTATCGCGGATATTTTCAACCGATCCGACACCAGCAATTTTCACGTATCTGGGGGCGCTCTCTCCGCCGTTAGCCGCCCATTTCGAGTAGTATTCTATCAATGGTTCAGTCTGGGCGTGATAGATTTCAAGCCGTTTTCTTACGGTTTCTTCCTTGTCGTCATCGCGCTGTACCAGGGGTTCCCCGGTCACATCATCCTGGTTTTCCGTTTTAGGCGGATTGAATAGCACATGATAAATGCGGCCTGATGCCGTATGGTTCCGGCGGCCCGACATACGCTTGATGATTTCCTCATCAGCCACGTCAATTTCAATCACGTAGTCGATCGGTACACCCGCGGCTTTCATCGCATCAGCCTGGGGAATGGTGCGGGGAAAACCGTCAAACAAGAAACCCTTGGCGCAATCTGCTTGGGCAATGCGTTCTTTCACCAGATTGATGATAATGTCGTCGGGAACCAATCCCCCCGCGTCCATGATTTTTTTGGCTGCAATGCCCAGTTCGGTGCCTGCCTTGACCGCAGCGCGCAGCATGTCACCGGTGGAAATCTGCGGGATGCCGAAATGTTCTTTGATGAAATTGGCTTGTGTACCCTTTCCCGCACCGGGACCGCCTAATAAGATGATGCGTATGATTCTTCTCCCTTTTCTAAATAAAACTCCCCGCGAGAATGGCAGGGAGTGGGTACTCGTTTCAGCGACGCCCGGAATTATATCGCAGACAGGCTGAATTCTCGAGCTTTTTACTGCTTGTATAATAGGCGCTTGCTTTCTCGCACTAGACGCGGTCCAACCAATCAACAGGGGGTAAACGATGAAACAGCTATTGCGCTTTATGGGTTCAGCAGTAATGGCCACCATGCTGTCGCTGGGTGTCATGCCACTGGCAGGGGCACAGGAACCCGGTGCCCATGTGCATGGCTTGGCTACTCTGGAAGTTGCGCTCGATGGCGCGGCAGTGCAGATCAGTTTGGACAGCCCGCTGGACAATCTGCTGGGGTTCGAACGCGCGCCGCGCAATGAGAAAGAACGGCAAGCGGTCAGGGCCATGGCATTGAAACTCCATCAAGCTGCCACCCTGTTTGTCTTTACCCCCGCAGCGCAATGCCGGCTGGAGTCGGCCGAACTGGAATCGGCGGTACTTGCCCCCGGCTTGCTGGCACCTGCCACGGATTCTGGCAAGGGCAGTGATACAGCCAAAGCCGATTCATCCGATGTGCATGCAGAACTGGCAGCGACCTGGCATTTCCAATGTACGGTGCCACAGGCTTTGCAGGGAGTCGAGGTGCGTTTGTTCCAGCAGTTTTCCGGCCTCAAACGGATTGATGCCGCTGTAGCCGGACCCAAAGGTCAGTCAAGCGCAAAGCTCTCACCCAAGTCCACCCGGTTGAAGTGGTAAGATTCTGGCATGCGCCAGCTTGTGATCGACATTCAGAACCTGATTTTCCAATGGCCCGGCAGACAAGGCTTCCGGCTTTCGATTCCCAAGTTTCAGGTGGAACGTGGCGAACGCGTTTTTTTGCAGGGCGCGAGTGGTAGCGGCAAGAGCACGCTGTTGAGCCTGCTGGGTGGAGTACTTGTACCGCAGCAAGGCCGCTTGCATGTGCTTGATACCGACTTGACGGCACTAACCTCAAGCACGCGTGACCGGTTTCGCGTTGACCATGTGGGCTTGTTGTTCCAGCAGTTCAACCTGGTGCCTTATCTGTCGGTGCGCGAGAACGTGCTGTTACCCTGCCGCTTTTCGCAGCGCAGGCGCGAGCGGGCACTGGAAGCGGCCGATACACTTGAACAATCCGCCGACCGGCTGCTCACTCAACTGGGGCTGGATCTGGCTTTGGCGCGGCAACCAGTAACGGCATTGTCGGTCGGGCAACAGCAGCGCGTAGCTGCGGCTCGCGCCTTGATGGGTCATCCCGAGCTGATCATTGCCGATGAGCCCACTTCGGCACTGGATGCAGACCGGCAGGCAGAATTTCTCGATGTGCTGCTGGGA
Source organism: Nitrosospira sp. (assembly GCA_043721435.1). GTDB lineage: Bacteria > Pseudomonadota > Gammaproteobacteria > Burkholderiales > Nitrosomonadaceae > VFJL01. Next base: position 61,657 of record JAYSQR010000047.1, read on the forward strand.
CGTTGCAATGACGAGGGCGTCACTCTGATCTTTGTCAGCCATGACCAGCGTCTGGCGCAGCACTTCAACCGCAGCATCAATCTGCACGAATTGTGCGCAGTCACCGGGAAGGCGGCATGAGGCCGCTGCTGTTCCTCGCCTTCGCCAGCGCCTGGAACCGGCGCGCCACGCTGGGGTTGATGGCAGTCAGCATTGCGCTTTCCGTCATGCTGCTGCTGGGTGTCGAGCAGTTGCGCACCCAGGCACGCGAGAGTTTTTCACAATCCATCTCGGGAACCGACCTGGTGGTGGGTGCACGCACCAGTCCGATCCAGCTCATGCTTTATGCCGTGTTTCGCCTGGGGGATGCAACCCACAACATCCGCTGGTCAAGTTTTCAGATGATGGCGCAGCATCCGGCCGTGGCATGGGCAGTGCCGATTTCACTGGGAGACTCGCATCGCGGCTTTGCCGTGGTTGGCACCACAAGCGCTTATTTCGAGCATTTCCGTTACGCCGATCGCCGCTTACTGGCGTTTACTTCCGGCAAGCCCTTTGCGGATATTTTTGACGCAGTGGTGGGCGCGGATGTCGCCGAGCAGCTTGGCTACCAACTGGGTGACAGCATTGTTCTCAATCATGGCGCGGGCGGCATCGGCTTGGCCGAGCATGCCGACAAACCGTTCAAGGTGAGCGGTATTCTCAAACGCACCGGCCTGGCGGTAGATCGCAGCGTCCACATCAGCCTTGAGGCCATCGAGGCGATTCATCTCGATTGGCAAGGCGGTGCACCGATGCCTGGGTTATCGATCCCGGCTGAATATGTACGCAAGTTTGATCTGGCTCCCAAGGAAATCACCGCGGCCTTCATCGGGTTGAAAAGCCGGGCAGGGGTGTTCCAGATGCAGCGCCATATCAATCAGTACAAGGCCGAGCCATTGCTCGCGGTTCTGCCCGGAGTGGCACTGGATGAGCTCTGGTCCATCGTCAGCATCGTCGAGAAATCGCTGCTGGCCATTTCCGCGCTGGTGCTCGCGGTCGGCCTCAGCGGCCTGGTGGCTGTGGTGCTGGCCGGACTCGGTGAACGCAGACGTGAACTCGCGGTTCTGCGTTCGGTAGGCGCCGGTCCGCGCGTGGTCTTCCTGCTGCTGGCCATCGAAGGGCTGATGGTGGTCGTGGCGGGTTCGTTGCTCGGCTTGCTGGGTTTGATCGCACTCGGCGTATTTGTCACACCGATTCTGGAAACACACTTGGGAATTTCTCTGGCAACATGGACGTTATCGGCCGAAGCCTGGCAACTGCTACTGCTGGTGATGGCAACGGGATTCTTGGTCAGCCTGATACCGGGCTATCGCGCTTACCGCTTGTCCCTGGCCGATGGTTTAACGCCAAGATTATGAAAGACGTGACCATCCCTTTGCAATTACAGCAATACCGGCTCCCGGCGCTACTGCTTGCCGGGTTGCTGATTTTTAACGTACAGACAACAACTGCTACTGACTACAGCGTGGGTGAGCGGCTGCCGTCCTCTCCTGCGAAAAACGCGGGCAAAGCAACACCTCCAGCAACCTCATCGACCACTTACAAAGAAATTACGTGGGACGATCTGATGCCCAAAAACTGGGATCCGATGGCCCCGTTAAAAGGGTTGAAGCTCGACAATCTCAGGGACGGTGATCCGCGCGCGATCGAGGCGCTGGAGAAAATACGCGAAGCATGGAGCAACGCGCCGATTGAGCCTGCCCTGAACGGCGCGCGCATTCGTCTGCCGGGATTCGTGATTCCGCTGGAGAAAGTGGGCGACAAAGTCAGCGAATTCTTGCTCGTGCCTTATTTCGGCGCCTGTATTCATACGCCCCCGCCGCCATCCAACCAGATCATTCATGTGACAGCATTGAAGCCCATCAGCGGCATGCGCACGATGGACGCCATGTGGGTCAGCGGCGTCATGCATGCCGGCAAGGTCGATACTGAAATGGGGCAGGCCGGTTACCAGTTGAAGGCCGAAGTGGTTGTGCCTTACAAATAACTTCAGCGGATCTTTGGGATTTTCAGAGTAACCTATGGTCAAACTGGCTCTGTCATTTGACACTCGGATAGGCCGGTTTTACATTCCACCTTTGTGCTCAGATATTCATCATACAAATGCCTGGTCAGTTTTCCGATTTCTACGACAGCCTCGATGCCGACCCGCTC
>JAYSQR010000048.1:0-3209 GCA_043721435.1 Nitrosospira sp.
CCATGTCGATAACCCCCACTTAATTCGGTTACCAACAATTTGAGGCAACGTATCTTCTTGAGACACCCCTTCGGTTACTTTTTTATTGAGGCAATTCGCTTTGTACGGGATTTGTTCCGTAAAATGGCCGTTGTGTCTATGATTAAAGGGTTAGTATCCGAATCATACCGATGATTGGTTGCTTGAATTCAATGGAACTAAGCTATGAAGACCAGCCAGAGAGTTAGCGCCATGCTTGTACTGCTGGTCATTCTGTTGATTGCCGCCTTCATGGCATGGCAACAGTACTCGGCTGCCATACCGAGTATCAGAGTCGGCATACTGCACTCTCTCTCTGGCGCCATGGCAGCCAGAGAGAAACCGCTGGTGGATGCGCTGCAGTTGGCCATTGAAGAGGCTAATGCGGCAGGCGGTATCGGCGGTCAGAAGATCGAAGCAGTGGTGGTAGATTGCCGCTCCGAGCCGATGTATTGCGCCCAGCAGGCAGAGCGCCTGATCACCGAGGAAAAAGTACAGGCCCTATTTGGTTGCTGGACGTCCACCTGCCGCAAGGCAGTGAAACCGGTGGTTGAAAAGCATCAGCACTTGCTATTTTACTCGGTGCAGTATGAAGGCATGGAGCAGTCGCCCAACATCATCTACAGCGGTGCCGCACCCAACCAGCAGGTCGCCCCCGTGGTGCATTGGGCGCTGGAGACGCTCGATAAGCGTGATAAACATGCCAAGCGCGTCTATCTGACTGGTTCGGATTATATTTTCCCGCGCATCGCGCACATTCTCATCAAGGATTTGCTGGCGGCACAAGGTGCCACGGTGGTAGGAGAACGCTATCTGCCCCTGGGGTCAAGCGCAGTGGATGAACTGGTGGCCGACATCGTCAAACAGCGACCGGATATGGTATTGAATTCGATCGAGGGCGATAGCATCGTCCCATTTTTCCGGGAACTGAACAAGGCCGGAATCACCTCGGACAAGATACCAGTGTTGTCATTCAGCATTGGCGAGGTGGATTTGGCAGCAAAGGATGCTCCGCCGATGGCAGGTCACTACGCTGCCTGGAATTATTTTCAGAGCATCCAGTCACCGCAGAATCAGGCATTCCTGCAACGGTTCCACAATCGTTTTGGCCAGCAAACCGTGGTCGACGACCCGATGGAAGCCTCCTACATCAGCCTGCAGTTGTGGGTTCAGGCGGCACGTGAAGCAGGCTCAGCCGAGCCTGCCCAGGTGCAGCGCACGATTCTGCGCCAAAGTCTGCTTGCGCCTGAAGGGGTGATTTCGCTCGATCCGGCTACTCGCCATTTGTGGCGAGTAGCCCGCATCGGCAAAGCCCGGGCCGATGGCCAGTTCGATATCGTCTGGGATTCCGGGCGGCCGCTTGAGCCGGCGCCATTTCCCGCTTATCGTACACGCGAGGAGTGGAGTCAGCTGCTGCAAACGGTTGAAGGGATAGGGCCATGAAGTTTACCTCCCTCACGCATCGTTTCATGGCCTGGTTCGCGGCGGTCTCACTGCTGCCGATTATGATAGCTGGCTATAGTCTGTTGCGTACCTTCGAAACGGAGATGCAGAAAACGGCGATTGAGCAAGTTTCAGCCATCGCCGATATGAAAGCGGAACAGATCGAAGGCTACCTGCGCGAGCGTCTTCTCGATACCAGGGTGATACAAACGGCCAGCACCACACGTGAAGCCATGCGCGAGTTTACCCAGGTGTTTACCCAAAGTGGAGTGGGATCGGATGCTTATCGCCGGTTGGATGCTAGCTACCGTGACCACTTCAAACGCTTCGTCGAGGATGCCGGTTATTATGACCTGTTCCTGATTTCCCCGCAGGGTACGGTAGTGTATTCCCAGACCCATGAATCTGATTTCGCCACCAACTTGCTCACCGGTCCTTATCGCAACAGCGGTCTTGGCGCGGTCACCCGCCAGGCGCTGAACATGCTGCAAAGCGGCGTCTCAGATTTTGAACACTATGCACCATCGGCCGGTGCAATCGCCGCCTTTATGGCTTTTCCAATTGTGGTCCAAGGAAAAATTGAAGGCGTGCTGGCGCTGCAGATCTATAGTGAACGCGTGTTTCAGGTGCTGACAGACAATGTGGGGCTGGGGGCCAGCGGCGAAACCGTGGTAACGCGTCTCGAGAACAAGAACACCGCGCTGGTGATGGCCCCGCTAAAAGATGAGCCTGACGCAGCATTGAAGCTCAAGATCCCGCTCAATACCCCCCCGCTTTCCACAGCGATCTGGAGTAGCCTGCACGGCCAGCGTGGCGCCGGTCTCACGATGGATTACCGCGGCAAGGAAGTGGTCGCAGCATGGCGCTATCTGCCGCGCATGAGATGGGGCATGGAGGTCAAAATGGATGCGGACGAGGTGTTCGCTCCTGTTTACCATGTGCGTACCCTTGGCTTGGTGATTCTGGGTCTGACGCTACTCGTTGCCATGCTGGGTGCCATCCTGTTCAGCCGCCGTATGGTCAGCACTCTGAAAACCCTCAGCCGTAGCGCGCAGGACATCGCTGCCGGTAACCTGCAGCAGCGTGTACCGATTGAAGGTTGGGATGAAATCGGGCAACTGGCACGCACCTTCAATACCATGACAGAACGCCTGAGTGCCAGCAACCGCGAACGGGAGGCCGCTGAAAACAATCTGCGGCAACTTAACCAGGAACTGGAAGACCGTGTGGCGGCACGGACTGCCGATCTGGAGCAGGCCAATGCAACTCTGATTAGCAAGGAAGAAGAAACCCGCTCGGTGGTCGAGCATATGGAAGATTGTGTCGTTACCAGCGATGAGAACGGCATTATTCTTTCCACCAATCCGGTCATAGAAAAGATCTTAGGTTATACCCGTGAGGAAGTGATCGGGCAGGATGTCGGCATACTCATGGCTGAGCCCCACCGTAGCAAACACATCGGTTATATGGTGAGGTATCGTATAACCGGACAGGGGCAGGAGTACGTCTCGGGCGCGCATGGTGTCGGCATCGGCCGTGAAGTCGAAGGGCTGCACAAGAATGGCGAACCCATTGCGCTGTATCTTGCAGTCAGTGAATATTTCGTCGGAGGAAAACGCTATTTCACTGGCCTTCTGCGCGACATTCGCGAACGTAAGCAGGCGGAGCAGGCGCTGCGCGGGAGTGAACAGCGCCTGCGGGCCATTGTGGATAACATGGCTGCCTTCGTCGGCGAAATGACGCCGGAT
>JAYSQR010000049.1:0-63668 GCA_043721435.1 Nitrosospira sp.
ATGCTGGCGGCGGTACCATGCAAGCCGCCGCGATGAGCGGCGGTGTCCACGCCGAGTGCCATCCCGCTGATAATGCAAAGCCCGGCATTGCTTGCGGCTGCGGCGAAAGCTTCGGCATTGGAGAGGCCTTGGGGCGTCGCGTTGCGGCTACCAACAATGGCAAGTGCGGAAGAGCTGAGCAGTTCGCGCCGCCCCTTGAGATAGAGCAGAGGTGGTGGGTCAGGGATGTTGAGCAGCAGACTGGGGTAGTCGGGGTCAGCCAGAGTGATCACCGAGTTGCTCGGGTGTTCCAGCCATTTGAGCGCAATGGCAAGCTTATTCTTGTCCGCACCCAGAGCAATGCTGTGCGCGGTCTGTTTACTCACCACGCGCTCCAACGCAACGACATTTGTGGAGAGAATGTCGGCGGGACTGCCAAAAGCCACCAGCAGACGCCGCTCCGACTCATCGCCGAGACCGTTGATCAAACCAAGGCTGAGCCAGGATTCAATATCCGGCGAGAGCTTCATGGCGCATCTCCTGCAAGTACCGTTACGGTGTTTGTACTGCGTCGAGCACCTGAATCGGCTGTGTGCTTTGCATCACCAGCGCATAGGCTACCTTTTCAAACACCTGGAACACAAAAACCAGGCCGGTGCGCTCATCGGGCAATTGCATGACTTCTCGTTCAGATGACACTGTCTGGCTCTTGCGATAAACAGCCAGGACATTGCCTGCTACCAATCCGTCACGTGCACCTTTGCTGAGTGTGACAATGGAGCTTCTGCCAATTTCGGTAACACCGCCGTAGACGGAAATAATACGCCCCTTGATGGCCTTATCCGGAGCGTGGGGAGCGTAGTTATTGAACGCTGTGGCGGGAGTGGGAACCAGTCGATCACCCTTGAGTATCTCCTCAACTGAACGGACGATGGATATGGCGCTGATATCGGCAAATTTCTCTACCTTTGCATCTCCCAGATAGACGGCTTCATAGCCCAAAATCTGGCCGTCATCGGGATCTGTCAGAGTCTTGCCGGGGCGAAATAATTGCCACGCCGAGCCTTTGTCTTTCGGCAAGCCGCTGACATAAACAATATCACCCGCATTCAGTATCACGCGGTTGTCGCTGGTTCCCAGCACTAGCGGAGCGTTGGCAAGACCCTCTTTCTCGGTTACCAGGGGCCGGCTCAGGAATGGCTCGATTGCCGTAGCCGAAATGCTGGGAATGGCTGCAGCATCGGATTTCTCCATCCGCACCTGGGGGGACAGTTTTACCACTGCGATTTCGCTGGCGAGCCGCAACCTGCTGCCGTCAGAAGTCTTCTCCAGGACGATGACGTCCCCAGGGTAAATCCTGTGGGGATTCTTCACTTGTTCCCGGTTCAGACCCCAGATTTGCGCCCACAGCCAGGGATCTTTTAAAAAACGCGAAGCAATCCCCCATAGCGTATCACCGGGAACAACAACGTAGCGATCAGGTATATTGTTCTGCAGTTCGATATCAGCAGCTTTGGCTGACAGGCTGAAAAACAGGCTCACGAACAAAATCACGGATATAATAGATTTCCGCATGAATGGCCTCAGTTGCAGAAAGAAACCCGGTTCATCGGGCAGCGTACCATCAAAAAATGGGTGCCTCTAAAAATTTAATATTCCATGCAAGCTGAGGTGCGCTCAAGAATACCGACGCAACCTATGGGTGACAGGTAAAAACATTTTTTGTGGGCAGCGAAGTATTCGTGACGAAATCTGGTGTTTTAGCGGCGCTCTGACAATATGCTTTAGATTCTGCAGTTAGTTTGTTAAATATGCAAGCCTTTCCATGGCACTCCTGAAGATACTGCAATACCCGGATGAGCGGCTGCATACGATAGCAGCCAAGGTTCCGGAAGTGACTGACGAAATCCGCACCCTGGTGCAGAGCATGGCAGAAACCATGTATGCTGCTCCCGGCATTGGCCTGGCGGCAACTCAGGTTGACGTGCACCAGCGCGTGATCGTGATCGACACATCCGATACCCATGACCAGTTGCACGTGTTGATCAATCCCGAAATCACTGCCCGCAGCGGTGAATCTGACTACGAAGAAGGCTGCCTGTCGGTACCCGGAATATTTGAAAAAGTAAGGCGTGCTGAGCGAGTCTCTGTCAAGGCGTGGGATCGTGACGGCAATCCGTTTGCGCTCGAAGCCGATGGCCTGCTGGCCGTGTGCATACAGCACGAAATGGATCATTTGCTCGGCAAGGTATTTGTTGAATACCTGTCGCGGCTTAAACAATCGCGCATCCAGGCCAGATTAAAAAAACAGCAGCGCAAGACAATGTGACAACCGGCACTTACTCTGCAGCCAATCAATTCCGTGCATGCCTTGTCTATTTGTGGCTCATGCTGGCGCTTCTCATGGGCGGGTGCCTAGGAAAACCTCTGAACAAGTTCCTTGAGTCAGGCTCAACATGAAAATTATTTTTGCCGGTACTCCGGCGTTTGCCGCGCGTGCACTCGAAGCCCTGCTGGAAGCCGGACATGAGATTGCGCTGGTGCTGACCCAGCCTGACCGTCCTGCCGGGCGAGGCATGCAGGTCACGGCAAGTGCAGTCAAGGCACTGGCGCAACAATATGAGCTTGCCCTGTTGCAGCCGCACTCACTCAAACAATCCGGGTTAGATACTCAACTCGCTGCCATCGGTGCGGATGTAATGGTAGTTGCAGCTTACGGACTGATCCTACCCACAGCCATCCTGAACATTCCGCGCCTTGGCTGTCTCAACATCCATGCCTCATTGTTGCCGCGCTGGCGGGGTGCTGCGCCAATTCAACGAGCGATCTTGGCGGGTGACCGGGAAACCGGCATTACCATCATGCAGATGGATCAGGGTCTCGATACCGGTGCCATGCTGCTGCAGAGGAGTATCCCCATCGCGCCGGATGACACCGCGCAAACCCTGCACGACAAACTTGCCCTAATGGGAGCGCACTGCATCGTGGAAGTGCTGACGCTTTTGCAACAGGGAAGACTCGCTGCCACTGCTCAGGATGAAACAGCCGCCAGCTACGCGCCCAAGCTGGAGAAAATTGAAGCGGACATTGACTGGCAACTGGATGCGGAACAAATCAATCGTGCCGTACGGGCGTTTAACCCTCATCCCGGCGCACACTCCCGGGTACGCGGAATCCCTCTGAAAATATGGCAGGTGGAAGTGGCAGCGAGTGCTGCCGGCAACCCTGGAGAAGTCGTTGCTACCGGACGCGAAGGCATCACGGTGGTATGTGGCAATGGTACATTGGTGCTGAAAATGGTGCAGAAACCGGGTGGGAAAAAAATGAATGCGGGAGAATTTCTCGCAGGGTATCCATTGCAGCCTGGCGATCGCTTCAAATACCGGGATGATTAAAACTCAGTGCGTAGCCACTGCAGTCGTGGGCAAGGTGCTGGCCGGCGCAAGCCTGACTGCGGTGCTACAGGAAACCTGGCGCGCCCACCCCACCCTTTCTAGTCAGCAGCGCGGAGCAATTCAGGATATAAGCTACGGCGTGCTGCGCTTCTACGGTCAGCTTGATGCATTACTCGAGTTGCTGCTGAACAAACCGCTGCAGCATCAGGATCTGCGCTGTTTATTATTGGTGGGCTTGTATCAGCTGCAATATAGCAGGGCTTCGCCTCATGCAGTGGTGGACCACGCCGTGTCTGCATCCTGTGGCCTGAACGACGGCAAGCGTAGCAAAGGGATGTCTGGACTGATCAACGCAGTGTTGCGCAATTTCATGCGGCAACGCACAGATCTACTGGAACAGGCGGGCAAAAGCGAAGTGGGACGCCATTCCCACCCACAGTGGTGGATAGACAAACTGCGTGGACAATATCCCCGCAACTACCAAGCGATATTGGCAGTCGACAATCAGCACCCGCCAATGACGCTGCGGGTCAATCGGCGCAAGATGGAAGTGGCGGATTACCAGAAGCGACTCAATGAATGCGGCATGCCCGCACAACTACTCTGGAACGATGCTCTCATTCTGGCGCAGCCGGTGGCAGTGGAAAAGCTGCCTGGATTCAGCGCAGGACTGGTGTCGGTGCAGGATGCAGGCGCGCAACTGGCTGCGCCGTTGCTGGACGTGCACGACGGCATGCGTGTATTGGACGCCTGCGCGGCTCCCGGCGGCAAGAGCGCACATCTGCTGGAATTGGCAGAGGTGGAATTGACCGCGCTCGACCACGATGCTGTGCGACTTTCCCGCGTAGCGCAAAACCTCACTCGACTGGAACTCAAAGCCCATCGTCTCGTCTGCGGCGATGCGGCGCAGCCGGCGGAGTGGTGGGATGCTAAACCATTTGACCGCATCCTGGCCGATGTGCCCTGCTCCGCTTCGGGAGTAGCACGCCGTCATCCCGATATCAAATGGCTGCGGCGCGAAAGCGACCTCTCCCAATTTGCCGCAAGTCAGCAGAAAATACTCGATGCCTTGTGGCAGACCCTGGCCAGAGATGGTAAATTGCTCTATGCCACCTGCTCGGTATTCGCCGAGGAAAACAAGCTACAGGTGGCTGAATTTTTGCGTCATCATCCAGATGCCCATCCGCTGCCTTGCTCCGGGATGGAAGCGATTGATGGACAACTGTTGCCGGATTCCCAGCATGACGGTTTCTTCTATACCCTGTTGCACAAAGCCTGATCCCATCACACGACTGTTGCGCGTGGCCGCGACGCTGCTGCTGGCCGCGGGATTATTGCTGACTGCTCCTGTCCAGGCGGAAGACATCCGCATAAAGTCTGTTGCACTGGATGCCGTGGATGAAGGTTATCAGTTCAACGCCGATGTTGAGATTGCGCTCAACCCCATGCTGGAGCGGGCACTCGAGCGGGGGATCGTGCTGTACTTCGTGAGCGAGCTCAATCTACTGAGTCCACGCTGGTACTGGCTCGACGAAAAAGTTGCCCGGAGCAAGCAGCGCGAAGCATTGAGCTATTACGCACTCACCCGCCAGTACCGTTTGAGCCGCGGATCATTGTCGCAGAACTTCAGCACGCTGAAGGGGGCGCTACAGGCTTTAGGACGCTTGCGTAATCGCCCCATAGTGGCAAATTCCGAACTGGACCAGGAGGCGGAGTACATTGCGGAACTGCGCGTGTGGCTTGACCTGTCGCGCCTGCCCAAACCATTCCAGGTAGAGGCGCTCAGCTCCAAAGAGTGGAATCTGAGCTCCGACACATTGCAATGGAATGTGCGACTGCCAGCGCAGAAGCCTCAGTACGGAGGCAGGCCGTGAAGTACATCATCATTATTGGCGCAGGGCTGGGTGCGGTGATGTTGTTTCTGCTCGCGACTGCAGGTGCCAGTACCGAATTCTTTGAACGCCGCTATCAACTCCTGATCGCGCTCAACGTCGGTTTTGTACTGTTTCTCATGGCAATGGTGGGGTATCTGCTGTGGCGGCTCAGGCGCAGGCTCAAGGACGGGGTATTCGGCTCCAGACTGGCATTGCGCCTGTTATTGATCTTCTCGCTGATGGCGATTCTTCCGGGTGTACTGGTGTATAGCGTATCGGTGCAGTTCCTGGGAAAAAGTATCGAATCCTGGTTTGATGTCAAAGTAGATCGGGCGCTCGAAGGTGGTTTGAACCTGGGGCGTACCGTGCTCGACAATCTACTGGGTGAATTGCGCGAGAAAACTCAGACCACCGCACTTGCGCTATCCAAGCAATCCGCTGCGCCGCTGCCAACACTAGACCAACTGCTGGATCGATCACAGATGCAGGAAGCCACGCTGTTTAATCAAGACGGCGGAATAATCGCGTTCTCTGGGACGGATGGCAGCAGTTTATTCGCAGAAATGCCGGATGCGGCGGTGCTGAGTCAGGCAAGAATGCAGGGAGTCTATAGTGAAATTGAATCCATACCCGGCAAGGGCTTGTATTTACGGGTGGTGACACCGGTCAATGGATTAGGCCCGGAGGGAGACAGTCGCATACTGCAATTGTTGCAGCCGGTACCAATACAGTTGGCTGGAGACGCGGAAATGGTGCAGGCAGTGTATCGCGATTATCAGGCATTGTCATTATCGCGCCAAGGGATGAAGGAACTCTATGCAGTGACATTGACACTTGCGCTGCTGCTCTCGCTTCTTTCTGCGCTGGCGGCAGCGTTCCTTATCAGCGAACGACTAAGCGCACCGCTGGGCATGCTGGCTGAAGGCACCCGCGCCGTGGCTCAAGGCGACTTCAGCAGGCGCCACCCGGTACAAAGCAAAGATGAGTTGGGAGTGTTGACCGAATCATTCAACCTCATGACCCAGCAACTGGAGGAAGCACGCACAGTGACCCAACGCAATCAGCAGGAAGTGGAAAGCGCTCGGGCCTACCTGGAAAGCATCCTGTCCAATCTTTCATCCGGCGTTCTGGTATTTGATGAAAGCTTGCGCCTGCGCACTGCAAATCTTAGCGCAGAACAAATCCTGAAGGTTTCCCTGAGCGGCCTCGAAGGACTGACCATGGAAGAATGCGCAGCGCGGGAGCCGCAACTGCGCTCTCTCGAAGCTACGATCCTGGGGGGATTCCAGTCGGGGAAAACAGGCGAGTGGCAACGCCAGGTAGAGCGCCCGGGAGATGGTAGCAACCAAGTGCTGCTGCTGCACGGGACGCGTCTGCCACGTGTGTCAGGCGGTGGCGGGGTCGTGGTATTTGATGACATCACCAACCTGCTGCAGGCGCAACGCACTGCGGCATGGGGTGAAGTGGCACGCCGTCTGGCGCATGAAATCAAGAATCCGCTCACCCCCATCCAGCTGTCTGCCGAACGCATGCAGCACAAGCTTGCGGAGAAACTGGACGGGCAGGATGCAGAAATATTGCAACGCTCAACCGAAATCATCGTCAATCAGGTGGAGGCGCTGAAGAGAATGGTTAATGAATTCAGCGAATATGCACGTGCACCGAAATTGGAATTGCACCTGCTGGATATCAACAAACTGGTGCAGGAAGTGCTGGCATTATATGAGACAGAGAATACGGAGGCGGAGGGAAATCTGCCTCCACACATTGACCTGGCCCTCGCTTCCGGCCTGCCGCTGGTGAGGGGGGATTCGGCACGCTTGCGGCAAGTGATCCACAATCTGCTGCAAAACGCTCAGGACACACTGATTGGCATCACGGAACCTGCCATCACGGTGCGCACTGAAATGGCGCAAGGTATGGTGCGACTCAGTGTGAGCGACAACGGCGGGGGGTTTCCAGATCAGGTCAGGGTGCGCGCGTTTGAGCCTTACGTTACCACCAAGCCCAAGGGTACGGGACTCGGGCTGCCCATCGTCAAGAAAATCATTGAGGAACACAGCGGTACGATACAAATCGAAAACATTCTGCCCCACGGAGCCCGTATCTCCATTACTCTGCCCATAACGGTGGAAAACAGTTCGACAATTAAACATGAAACCGTTTGATTACGGCCAACCACAAATAAACATCCGGGTTATGTCCACCATGACCAGATGTTCTATTCTGAAAAGATGACCAACAATACAATACTTGTCGTTGATGACGAAATTGGTATACGCGAGCTGCTGTCTGAAATCTTGCGTGATGAAGGCTACCGCGTGGCACTGGCAGAGAATGCCGGCCAGGCCCGCAACTGGCGTAACCAGACGCGCCCCGATCTGGTACTGCTGGACATCTGGATGCCTGACACCGATGGCATCACCCTGCTGAAAGAATGGGCGAGCAGCGGGCTGCTCACCATGCCGGTGGTAATGATGTCGGGACACGGCACCATCGACACTGCGGTAGAGGCAACGCGTATTGGTGCATTCGGTTATCTGGAAAAACCGATACCGCTGCAAAAACTGTTGAGTACGGTAGGACGCGCGTTACGCGGCGGTCAGATCAAACCGCTTTCCACTCTTTCACTCACCGGCCTGGGCAAAGGGTCGATGATCGCTAATCTAAAAAAACGTCTGGAACAGGTCGTCAACCTGAAAACGCCACTGCTGCTGGCTGGTGAGCCAGGAACCGGGATGGATCTGTGCGCGCGCTTCCTGCACCGCCCCAATACGCCCTGGGTGGAGCCGGAGACACTCACGTCTCTTGCGGATACCCCGTTTGCCTTGCTGGAGCAGGCGCGAGGCGGATTGTTGTTTCTCAAAGAGATCGACAAGCTCAACCGGCTGGAGCAGAAAGGCCTGCTGCTGCTGTTGGGCAAACTGGAAAAATACAATGTCCGGCTTGTGTGCGTCACCTCCACGCCACTAGTAGACCTGACGGCACAGGGTGCCTATGACCCCAGGTTATATGAGATTCTGAGCAGTCTCTGCATTAATATCCCTGCACTGAAGGCACATCGGGAAGATATTCCCGAGCTTGCCAGCCAGATACTCTCGCGCAGCATTGAATCAGGCGAAGTATCGCTGCGGCAATTCAGCACCGCCGCGCTCAATGCGTTACGCAACTATGACTGGCCCGGTAATCTCGCACAGCTGACTGGCGTGGTGCGCTCTTTGGCGCTAACCTGCACGGGTGATGAGATTTCAGTTGACGATGTGCTGCTGGCGCTGGCTTCTCCAATGTCAGCACAGGCCGTCTCCAGTGTGCCCCTTAACATTCCCCTGCGCGAAGCACGTGACTTGTTTGAGAAAACATATTTTGACCGGCTCATCGAGCAGGAAAACGGCAACATGACCCGAGTAGCAGAACGATCGGGGCTGGAACGCACACATCTTTACCGCAAACTCAAGCTGTTAGGCATCAAACTACGGAATCACTGACAGCAACGCGCTTCACGGAGGACTTGTTCAGAAATTTACCAGAGTCTTTCACAGTTGTCTGACACCGCATCTTAAGCGATAATATTACTTTTGTTGGCGCGCATCGCTATTTAGGTCGAGTGCATGTTGTCTTTTTATTTTTTTATGTTTAGTTGAGCGAGGGAGTCCGCGTCCATGGGAACATTCAATGATTTTAATGCGCCGGTATTCAAGAACCTGACCAGCGCCATTCGGGCTCTGGCAATGGATGCCGTGCAGAAAGCCAATTCCGGCCATCCCGGCATGCCCATGGGCATGGCGGAAATCGCCGAGGTGTTATGGATTCACCATCTGCGCCACAATCCTGCCAACCCCAAGTGGGCTGACCGTGACCGTTTCGTGTTGTCCAATGGGCACGGCTCGATGTTGATTTACGCGCTACTGCACCTTACCGGCTACGATTTGCCGATGGAGGAGATCAAGCGTTTCCGCCAGTTTCATTCCAAAACTCCCGGTCATCCCGAATATGGCTACACACCCGGCGTGGAAACCACCACCGGCCCGCTGGGACAAGGCATCACCAACGCAGTAGGTATGGCGCTGGCGGAAAAAATTCTGGCTGCTGAGTTCAATCGCCCCGGTTTCGACATAGTCAACCACTATAGCTACGTGTTCCTTGGCGACGGCTGCCTGATGGAAGGAATTTCCCACGAAGCCTGTTCACTGGCGGGCACCTTGGGACTAGGCAAGCTGATCTGTTTTTACGACGACAATGGTATTTCCATAGACGGCCATGTAGAAGGCTGGTTCACCGATGACACGCCCAAGCGCTTTGAAGCTTACGGCTGGCATGTGGTGCCCAATGTCAACGGTCACGACCCGGTGGCCATTGAGGCGGCGATTGAAGCGGCCAAGCGAGCCAGCAACAAGCCTTCGATGATTTGCTGCAAAACTGTAATCGGCCTGGGTTCTCCCAATAAAGCCAACACCCACGAAGTGCACGGCGCGGCGCTGGGCGATGCGGAAATCGCCGCCGCCCGTCCCCACATCGGCTGGAACCATTTGCCATTTGAAATCCCTCAGGAAGTCTATGACATGTGGGATGGACGCGCCAAGGGCAAAAAACTGGAAGCCGAATGGAACCAAAAGTTTGCCGAATACACCAAGAAATATCCCGCCGAGGCTGCAGAATTCACGCGCCGTATGGCAGGTGAACTGCCAGCTGGCTGGCGTGAGCACGCCGAAGGTTTCATCAATCGCGTCAATGCCAAGGAAGAAACCATTGCCACCCGCAAGGCTTCACAAAATGCGATTGAGGGATTGGCGCCAATATTGCCGGAACTAGTTGGAGGTTCGGCCGATCTGGCTGGATCCAATCTTACATTGTGGTCGGGCTCGAAAGGTGTCAGCCGTGAAAGCGGTGGCAATTATGTGTATTACGGTGTGCGTGAATTCGGCATGAGCTCCATGATGAATGGATTGTCGTTGCACGGTGGCATCATCCCCTACGGCGCCACTTTCCTGATGTTCTCGGAGTATGCTCGCAATGCTCTGCGCATGGCAGCACTGATGAAAATCCGCAATTTGTTTGTGTTCACGCATGATTCGATCGGCTTGGGTGAAGACGGCCCCACGCACCAACCGGTGGAGCAGACTGCGACACTGCGCTATATCCCCAACATGGACGTATGGCGTCCCTGCGACACAGTCGAGTCCGCAGTGGCCTGGGTACGGGCAATTGAACGCATGAACGGCCCTTCAACCCTGATCTTCAGCCGCCAGAATCTGCCATTCCAGAAACGCGATGCCGCCACCATCAAATTGATCGACAAGGGCGGCTATATACTGTCGGAAGCGGCGGGCGGCAAACCGCAGGCAATCCTCATCGCTACCGGTTCAGAAATCGGCTTGGCCATGAGTGCACAAAAAGCGCTGGCCGAAACAGGCATCCATGTGCGCGTGGTCTCGATGCCTTGCACCAATCTGTTTGATCGTCAGGACCAGGCCTACAAGGACAGCGTGCTGCTCGGTGGGGTGCGGCGCGTTGCTGTAGAGGCGGGGACCGCCGATTTCTGGCGCAAGTACGTGGGGCTCGAAGGCGCGGTAGTGGGCATGGAAACCTTTGGCGAGTCCGCACCAGCCAGCGAGCTGTTCAAACATTTCGGCTTCACCGTTGAGAATGTGGTGAAGACAGTGAAGAGCGTTATCTAACTAATTGACAGAGCAGCAATGCGGAAATTAGCGTACTGCTGCAGTTCATTTTTTCATTCAAGGAGCTCACAACATGACCATCAAAGTTGGCATCAATGGATTTGGCCGCATCGGACGCATGGTATTCCGTGCAGCGGTACAAGATTTCCCGGACATCGAAGTCGTTGCCATCAACGACCTGCTCGAACCCGATTACCTGGCTTACATGCTGCAACACGATTCCGTGCATGGCCGCTTCAATGGCAGCGTCTCTGTTGAGGGCAACACCCTGATAGTCCGCGGCAAGAAGATTCGCCTGACCGCCGTCAAGGATCCCGCCGAGCTGAAGTGGAATGAAGTCGGCGTCGATGTCGTGGTTGAATCCACCGGTCTGTTCCTCACCAAGGAAACCTGCGCGAAGCACATCACCGCTGGCGCCAGGAAAGTCATCATGTCGGCGCCGTCCAAGGACGACACGCCCATGTTTGTGTACGGCGTGAATGACAAGACCTACGCCGGTCAAGCCATCGTTTCCAATGCGTCGTGCACCACCAACTGCCTCGCCCCCATCGCCAAGGTGTTGAACGACACTTTCGGTATCAGGCGCGGTCTGATGACTACCGTCCATGCCGCCACCGCCACCCAGAAAACCGTCGATGGCCCTTCCAACAAGGACTGGCGCGGTGGCCGTGGCATTCTTGAAAACATCATTCCGTCTTCAACCGGCGCTGCCAAAGCTGTCGGCGTGGTCATTCCCGAGTTGAACAAGAAGCTTACCGGCATGGCTTTCCGCGTGCCCACCTCTGACGTGTCCGTGGTTGACCTTACCGTGGAACTGAACAAGGAGGCTTCCTACGCTGAAATCTGCGCCGCCATGAAAGCCGCATCCGAAGGATCCATGAAAGGTGTGCTCGGCTATACCGATGAGAAAGTTGTCTCTACCGACTTCCGCGGTGACAGCTGTACTTCCATTTTTGATGCGGAAGCCGGTATGGCACTGGACAGCAGTTTCGTCAAAGTCGTCTCCTGGTATGACAACGAGTGGGGCTATTCCAGCAAAGTCCTGGAAATGGTGCGCGTAGTCGCCAAGTAGTTTGCAATGAAGCGTAACAAATAAGCTAAACACCCATTGTGCTTCTCACGTCGTAAATGCGTCGCAATGTAAGGGATGGCGCGTAAGCCATCCCTTACACATTACAAATTTGGAGCTTTCCATGTCCGTCATCAAACTCGTTGACCTCGATCTCAAGGGTAGACGTGTGTTCATTCGTGCCGATCTCAACGTACCCGTCACAGACGGCAAGGTCACCTCCGATGCGCGCATTACCGCTTCCATGGCCACTATCAATCACTGTCTGGAACAGGGCGCCAAAGTGATGGTGACCTCGCACTTGGGTCGTCCGGAAGAAGGCGTTTGGTCTGAAGAAAATTCGCTTAAACCAGTCGCTGACAATATTGCCGCACGCCTGGGTAAACCCGTGCGCCTGATCAGGGATTGGGTCGAGGGCGGATTCGAGGTTGCGGAAGGCGAACTGGTCGTGCTGGAGAATTGCCGCATCAACAAAGGCGAAAAGAAAAATGACGATGAGACCGCGCAGAAATACGCCCGGCTGTGCGATGTGTTCGTGATGGATGCCTTCGGCACCGCGCACCGTGCCGAAGCCTCGACTCACGGCATTGCCAAATACGCCCCCGTTGCCTGCGCTGGCATCCTGCTGACGCAGGAGCTGGACGCACTCACCAAGGCGCTGCTGAGTCCGGCACGGCCGATGGTTGCCATCGTCGGCGGTTCCAAGGTCTCAACCAAGCTGACCGTACTTGAATCCTTGTCCGAGAAAGTTGACCAAATGGTGGTCGGTGGCGGCATCGCCAATACTTTCCTTAAGGCCACCGGCAAAAACATCGGCAAATCCCTGTGCGAAGACAATCTGATTCCTACCGCGCGAATGCTGATGGATAAAATGGCAAAACGTAATGCTTCCATCCCGATCGCGGTGGATGTCGTGGTGGGTAAAAAATTCGATGTGAATGAACCGGCGGTGTTGAAAAACGCTGATGCGGTCGCCGATGACGAGATGATTTTCGATATCGGACCCAAGAGTGCGCAGGAACTGGCCGACATCATCATGCAGGCTGGCACGGTAGTATGGAATGGCCCTGTCGGCGTGTTCGAGTTCGACCAGTTCGGCGCCGGCACCAAAACCATCGCCATGGCTATCGCCAACACCAAGGCCTTTACCCTGGCGGGGGGTGGCGATACCATCGCCGCGATCCAGAAATACGGCATCTATGACAAAATATCCTATATCTCGACTGCTGGCGGCGCGTTCCTGGAATTTCTGGAAGGCAAAAAACTGCCTGCCGTGGAAATACTGGAACAGCGCGCACGCTGACGCCTGCGGCACACCTTAGCCCCATTCATAAAATGATCCGAAGAACAAAAATCGTCGCAACTCTCGGTCCCGCATCCAGCGACCCCAAGGTTCTGGAGCGCATGATCAATGCCGGGGTTGACGTAGTCCGCATTAATTTCTCCCATGGCACCAGAGAGGAGCACATCGAACATGCCGAACTGGCTCGTTCGCTGGCCCGTTCCGCCGGTCAGACTGTAGGCGTACTGGCAGATCTGCAGGGACCGAAAATTCGTATCGGCAAATTCGAGCATGGGAAAATCACGCTGAAAGCCGGTGACAAATTCGTGCTCGATGCCGAGTGCGAACTGGGTGATCAGGAAAAGGTGGGGCTGGATTACAAAGAACTGCCGAATGATGTAGGAACCGGCGTAACCCTGATGCTGGATGATGGCCGCATCGTACTGGGCGTTTCCCAAGTCAAGGGACACCAGGTGCATTGCGTGGTGGAACAAGGCGGAGTGCTGTCCAACAATAAAGGTATCAACCGCAAAGGCGGCGGACTCAGTGCGCCGGCCCTAACCAGCAAGGATATGGAGGACATCAAGACTGCCGCAGCGCTCAAAGCGGATTATCTGGCAGTGTCTTTCCCGCGCACCGGCGAGGATATGCGCTGGGCACGTGACTTGATGCGCGAGGCGGGCGGCAAAAGTCTGATGATGGCAAAAATTGAACGTTCGGAAGCAATCATGGCTCTGGACGATATTTTGCAGGCCTCCGATGCCATCATGGTGGCGCGCGGCGATCTGGCGGTGGAAGTGGGTGACGCGGTGGTGCCGGCATTGCAAAAACGCATGATACGTGCGGCTCGTCTCAGCAACAAACTGGTGGTGACCGCCACTCAGATGATGGAATCAATGATCAGCAGCCCGATTCCAACCCGGGCGGAAGTATCCGACGTAGCTAATGCGGTGCTGGACGGCACCGATGCGGTAATGCTGTCGGCGGAATCTGCTGCGGGAGAGTACCCGGTTGAAGCGGTCGAGGCCATGGCCAGGGTATGCCTGGAAGCGGAAAAAGAATTTCTGGCAAGTCAGGAGCAACGACGCATACAGTCCGGCCTTCCGGATACCATCGAGGAAGCGATTGCGCGCGCCACCATGTTCACCGCCAGCAGCCTGAAAATCCGCGCCATTGCCGCGCTTACGCAAAGCGGCCGGACGGTGTTGCTGATGTCGCGCAGAAACTCCAATGTACCCATATTCGCTTTGAGTCCACAGGAAGATACCCGCCGCAAAATGACTTTGTTTCGCGGCGTCTACCCAATCAAATTTGGCGGGGGCTCAAATGATCCCGAGACCATCCTAGATCTGGCAGAGAGCGAATTGCTCAAACGCGGTGCAGTGCGTAACGGCGATCTGATCATCATGACCATCGGTGAGCCGGTTGGCAAGGCAGGCGGCACCAACACTATGAAGATTGTTAAAGTGGGAGAACACAGGAAGGCATAAACAGGAGATGGGCCGGGAACAACGAGCAGCAGCTCCGTACCGTGCACCAGCAACAATTCAATATTCAGTTCGGCATACGTATATTCTTACTTGAAGGAGGCTCAAATGGCACTCGTATCATTGCGGCAACTATTGGATCATGCAGCGGAAAATGGCTATGGCCTGCCCGCTTTCAATGTGAACAACCTGGAGCAGATTCAGGCCATCATGCAGGCGGCAGATGAGTGCAACAGCCCGGTGATCATGCAGGGTTCTGCCGGCGCGCGAAAATACGCCGGTGAAGCTTTCCTGCGGCACCTGATCGCGGCGGCGGTGGAAGCTTACCCGCATATCCCCATCGTCATGCACCAGGATCATGGTGCATCCCCGTCGGTATGTATTAACGCCATCCGCAGCGGATTTTCCAGTGTTATGATGGACGGTTCGCTGGAAGCTGATGCCAAGACGCCGTCATCCTACGAATACAACGTCGAAGTTACTGCCAAGGTAGTGGAGATGTCGCATGCCGTCGGCGTTTCTGTCGAAGGTGAACTGGGTTGCCTAGGCTCGCTCGAATCCGGCATGGGTGAAGCGGAAGACGGTCACGGTGCCGAAGGCAAGCTGTCCCATGACCAGTTGCTGACCGACCCGGAGCAGGCCGCCGACTTCGTCAAGCAAACCGGCGTGGATGCGTTGGCTATCGCCATCGGCACCTCGCACGGCGCTTATAAATTCACGCGCAAGCCAACTGGCGACATTCTCGCTATCGAGCGTATCAAACAGATTCACCAGCGCATTCCCAATACCCATCTGGTGATGCATGGCTCCAGTTCCGTACCGCAGGAATGGCTCGATATCATCCGCGAATTTGGCGGTGAAATGAAAGAGACCTATGGTGTGCCGGTGGAAGAAATCCAGGAAGGCATCAAACATGGCGTGCGCAAGATCAATATCGATACCGACATCCGCCTCGCCATGACCGGGGCAGTCCGCCGTCACCTGGCAAAGAACAAGAGCGAGTTCGATCCGCGCAAATTTCTCAAGGATGCAACTGCCGCCGCCAAGGACATCTGCAAAGCGCGTTTTGAGGCATTCGGTTGCGCCGGTCAGGCTGGCAAGATCAAGCCAATCATGCTGGAGAACATGGCAAACAGATACGCCAAGGGCGAATTGAAAGCTGTCATCAAGTAAATCCACAGCGAGTCAGAGTAAACAGAAAGGCAGCCCTGGCGGCTGCCTTTCTGCCGTCCGCAATTGCGGATAGCGGTGAACAGGCCGCTCAGCGCTGCAAAAACCCGATCACCAGCGCAGCCGCGCTGCTACCAGAATGGCCTGGTTTTATTAAAATACGTCCAAGCCTGCTCCAGTTCCATATTTTTCAGCGCAGCCAGGCTCGCGCTCCAACCCAAAACTATGCCGACCGCTTCCTGTTGACTGCCTTCATCCTCGGCGATGGCCACTTCATTCAACAGTCGTTTGGCATTGGCGGTATCGTTCATTGCCCCCAGAATGTCTTGCAGCACGGACAGGGTCCGGAGATACCGTCTCGTTTCCCTGCCCGAATAAAACCCGGCGAAAAATTCGGTGGTGTAGCGTTGTTTCTTGACGACGATACGCAGAGCATGCAATTCTGCTACGCTGGAATTCATCAGTTCCTTGCCATATTTCTTCAATTGCCGGTGACGATGCGCCAGCAGGGCAGTGGCGAATTTCTTTACCGGCACTTCTGCTCCGGCTCCAGCCAGTTTAACTGACGCCGCCAGGCCAGGCTCGCTGAGCCAGGCTTCCGTACTTACCCAAGCACCCAGCTGCAACATCGATTCTGCATAATGGGCAGATTCGACAGCGTGGCGCGCGGCTTCATTGTGCTGGTGACGCAATTGCTTGCACTTATCCTGTAACACCATCATGCCTGGATGACCGGGAAAGCTGGCGCAAACCGGAGTTAATGTTTCCGTCACAAACACATCCCAGTCGCGGGCTGGGCCGAATTGGCTGGTAAGCCATTTGAGTTCCTGTGCCAGCGGAACAAACGCAGCCTTGGAAAATATCCTGGAGAAAATACTCAGGGCTGACCGTTGCCGCCGCAAGGCAACGCGCATCTGGTGCAGGTATTCGATATCACGGCCTGCCAGCATACCGGTTTCGTTGCTGTGCAAATGGTTGAGGCAATTCCAGGTAATGGCTTTGAATGCTGCGCTCACGCTCATTTCAGCATCAAGCTCGACAGGCGCGGCTTTAAGCGGTGGCGACCTGCCGTCGGGATAAAGCAGGTAGCCGCGCTCCGCTTTGCTCGCATTCTCCAATCTGAGGGGAACGCTGTGCAGCAACTCCAGCGCGAACTGAAATAATTGCCCAGGGTTGCCGGATTTCAATTCCAGTTCAATTTCGCAAAGTGGTGCACTGGCGTCACCGGCAATAACTTGCCCCCGGTCAAGACAAAACTCCGCTTCGCCGCCGCCGGCAAGCCGCAGCATGCGGATGCTGCGGGTGAACTCGGTGGTAAACACCGGTTGCAGTCGCTCGCGCAGCTCGGTGGCAGCAAACAGCTTGATGAGAGCGGGGTCGGTGATTTTGGTGAAATCAGGCTGCGCTTTCAGCACCGGGGCTTCCCATTCATCGCGCTGATGCAACCCTGCTGCAACGCTGCCGCCACCCTTTATGGTCTGCACCCAGCGTTTGCCGCTGCGGCGCAATCGTAGCGCGACGCCATGCCGCTTGAGATCGAAATTGGGAGTGTCGTAATAGACGCTGTAGAGTTGTTGCCTGACCGGTCTGGAAATACTCAATGATTTCAGCAATGGATTACGCTGCAGCCGTGCGACGCAATCAGCTGGCAGACGCAACTTGAGTTCGGTTTCGGTGGGCATGACTTCAGAGGTTCCTTAGTATTATCCGCGTTACCCCATGCTCAACCTCAGTCCTGCTTTGCCGCTGCCAGCTCCGTGAGCAGCGCCTCCTGAGCGCAGAATTTCTTGCTGCTGCGGGTAGCTCTGAGATGGTAATGTCCGTCAGCATCCATTTCCCACGATTGGTTATTATCCTTGAGATAGGGATTCAGGCCTTCGGTGAGTACGCGTTTTTTCAGCCGCGCATCCAAGACCGGAAAGCATATTTCGATGCGCCGGAAAAAATTGCGGCCCATCCAGTCGGCACTGGAAAGATAGATATCGTGAGCACCATCATTACGGAAATAGAAAATGCGGCTGTGCTCGAGGAAACGTCCGATCACCGACCGCACCCGGATATTTTCCGACAGTCCCGCGATACCGGGACGCAAGGCGCACACACCACGCACAATGAGATCGATTTTCACCCCGGCAGCAGAAGCGGCGTAGAGCGCCCGGATGATTTGCGGCTCCAGCAACGCGTTCATTTTGGCGATGATACGCGCCGGCTTTCCAGCCTTGGTAATTTGCATCTCGTTGTTGATGGCTTTAAGCACCTGACTGTGGAAGCTGAACGGTGATTGCCATAGATGTTTTAATTTCCCGGCTTTGCCAAGGCCGGTCAGTTGGATAAATACTTCATTCACATCGGCACAGATTTCTTCGTTGCAGGTGAACAGGCCAAAATCAGTATAGAGTCGGGCAGTGCTGGGATGGTAGTTGCCGGTGCCCAAGTGCACATAGCGGCGTAATTTATCTCCTTCGCGCCGGACTATCATCGCCATCTTGGTGTGGGTTTTGTGACCTACTATGCCATACACTACATGCGCGCCGACTTCTTCCAGACGGCTGGCCCAGTTGATGTTGGCTTCCTCGTCAAAGCGTGCCAGCAGTTCGACCACTACCGTCACCTCCTTGCCTCTGCTTGCCGCAGCGATGAGCGCTTCCATTACCACCGAATCAGTACCGGTACGATAAACCGTCTGCTTGATGGCCACTACGCCGGGATCCGCCGCCGCCTGCTGGATGAAATGGATCACCGGCTGGAACGACTGATACGGGTGGTGCAACAGAATATCGTTCTTGCGTATCATCTGAAAAATATCCGTAGCTTTTTTTTTCTGCAGCGTTGCCGGCAGGCCGGGAATGAACGGTGGATATTTCAGTTCAGGACGTTCAATTCGATCCGGGACCTGCATCAACCGCACCAAATTCACCGGCCCCTCCACCTGATAAAAATCTTCACGAACCAAGCCAAACTGCTCCAGCAGAAAATCCGCCATGCGCGGCGAGCAATTGTCCGCTACTTCCAGCCGCACGGCATTGCCAAAATGCCGTTGCGGCAGCTCACCTTGCAGCGCAATGCGCAGGTTCTTGACTTCCTCCTCATCGACGAACAAATCGCTGTTGCGGGTGGCACGGAATTGATAGCAACCCAGCACATTCATGCCGGAGAACAGTTCACCAACATGGGCATGCAGGATCGACGACAAAAATACGAAGTTGTACTCGCTGGTGCTGATTTCCCTAGGCAGCAGAATCACGCGTGGCAGCACCCGTGGTGCCTGCACAATGGCTGCACCGGAACTGCGTCCGAAAGCATCCTTGCCTTCCAATTCCACCGCAAAATTCAAACTCTTATTGAGCACGCGCGGGAAAGGGTGTGACGGGTCAAGGCCGATGGGAGTCAGTACCGGCATCAATTCACGAAAGAAAAAAGCCTTGATCCATTCGCGCTGGATATCGTTCCAAGCAGCGCGACGCAGGAAGTTGATGCCCTCGCTTGCCAGCCCTGGCAGAATGTCCTCGTTCAGCAACTGGTACTGGCGTGCCACCAGCAGGTGAGTCTGCTCAGAGACCAGCTTGAACACTTGGCGCGGCGCCATCCCGTCGGGTTCGAAGCCGGGTGCGCCCAGCTTGATCTGCTCCTTCAGTCCGGCAACGCGAATCTCGAAAAACTCATCGAGATTACTGCTGACTATGCACAGAAACCGCAGCCGTTCCAGCAGCGGATTGTTCCTGTTCTCGGCTTGGGCCAGCACCCGCCGGTTGAACTCGATCTGGCCGAGCTCTCGGTTGAGAAATTGACTGGAAGCGGAAAGTTTGATCATGGAAGGCAGGCCGCGTTCTGACACCTTGGGTTACTGGCAAGCGTTGCGCTTCCGCAGATTGTAGCGGAAGGCGCCTTATTTTTTAGCTTTGCTTTACTGCGTTGGCGGCACATAGCCCACAGGCTTCTCCGCTCCGCTGCCAAAAAAATGCGCCTCCAATTGCTCAGCCAGGTATTTGCGTGCCTTGATATCAGACAGATTCAGACGGTATTCATTGACCAGCATGGTCTGGTGTTTGAGCCACCCGGCCCAAGCCTCTTTTGACACATTCTCAAAAATGCGCTTGCCCAGTTCGCCCGGATAGGGCGGAAAATCCAGCCCTTCCGCTTCATGTCCAAGCTTGATGCATTTGACGATTCTTGCCATTTAATCTTTTCCAAACGGAATGAATAGGGAAAACTGCGACTTCATCAGTATGGCCATTCCCGCCAATCAAGTAAACTACTGGATTGAGCACTCGCGCATTACGGAATCCCGCAAGCAGCTTGAACCAACTATCTGAACGATGATTGGAAGGTTGGCTTGAGACAGAGTTATATTTATGGGTATGATGCTCGCGTGCCATGCACACTTGTTGGAGACCTGCCAGGAAAACCACCTCCATTGAGATGCCCGATGGAATATTCCATGCGGCGAAGGCTGCCCCTTGATATGAAGACAAACGTTGCAGCAGCCGGTACTGCGGTGGTGCAGCGGGAACTGAAAGGCATGTCATCCGGGGGGTCGCAGCCGCGTTGCAACCGGCACGCGCCAAGCTGGAAACCTGCCAGGCAAAGTGAAAAACTGCGGGCTGGCAGCGTGATGCGTCACTGCACCAGCCCGGAATTGAATGTTGGTAACACCAATCATAAAAATATCCGGGTACTTCAGCTGAGCACAAGTTATAGTGCAAATGTACCCGAGCACCCACTACTCATACATCAACAACTACCGCCCGCTCGACTCGCCCAGATGAGAATACGCCACATGAACACCCTTCATCCTCCTCGCTCACTGCGCTTGCTGCTGGGTCTCCTGGCCCTGTTCATGCTCTCCGGCTGCATATCGCCCATGGCGCTCAACCGGGTGGTCATAGCTTATGACGAAGCCGTCACCGACGCCGGATCCCAACAACTGCTGATCAATATCGTCCGCGCCCATCACCGTCAGCCCATTCATTTCACCGGGGTTTCAAATATCGCAGCTACATTCAATTTTCAAGCGAATGCGGGAGCCATGCCCGCGTTGGGGGGACTCGCCGGAGCGACAATGATGCCAGTGTTCGGCGGAAGTGTTTCGGAAAACCCTACTATCAGCATCGTCCCGATCGAGGGGGAAGAATTCACCAAACGGCTCCTCACGCCGTTTCCGCAAAGCAAGCTTACCTTGCTACTGCGTCAACGCTTTGATGTCGACCTCTTATTGCGGATGATGGCGCAGGAAGTGCGCCTGCAACACCCAGCACAGTGGGTCACCTATCGCAACAGCCCATCAGATCGGCCCGGTTACGAGATGTTTCGTCGCGTGGTGTTGCACCTTTCAGCCATTCAGGATCAAAACCAGCTCTACGCCGAACCGCTGCCCCTCGTAAGCACCTGGACCATTCCTGCCAGCTCGATTGCAACGGAAGGCTTTCAGGCCCTGCAGAAAGAGTTTGTTGTGCTCTACAACCAGCACGACAATACCTATACGCTCCGCAAACATGTGCCCGGACCGATCCTCATTACCAACTACGATCCCAATACTCTATCCGCCGAAGAACGTGTGCAGTTGAACGACCTGGTGGGAGACTTGAATACCAACGATGTTGCCTTCGATATCCGTCCCGACAGTTACGGCGGGGAATGGCCTATGAGAGGGGCTTTCCGGCTCAGGAGCTTCCACTCAATTCTCGGTTTCCTCGGAAAAGCTCTTGGCGAAGAGCCGGGGTTTCACGTCGAAAAAGACCCGCGAACCCCACCCATCCTCGGAAACGAAAACCCTGACCTCACGATGGAACTGGTCGTATCGGACTCGCCCCTCCCGAAAGCCGATCTCTCAATTCGCCGGAATGGCCGGTACTACGCAGTAAACACCATGGGGCCGCTCGCCCGCTGGAACCGGGATGCTTTCCAATTGTTGCACCTCTTGTTTCAAATGACCATTACCGATATACCGCGCACCGGCGTGCCAAGTATTACCATTGCCAAGTAATCTGCCAAGGGTAAACCACTGCAGAACCATTGCCAGTGGTACTGGCAATGGTTAACGCACCTGGAACTTGCTCCCAGAATTAAAGCAGCAATTCCCACAACAGAGGGAGGCAAGCCCAAAAAATTAAAATGGTGGGCGCCATCTTTGCTTTTATGCTGGCGACAGAAGAATTCGAACTCTCAAGCTTCAGATTGCAAAACGCGAGTATCAAAACAACGCTTGCCAAAACTAAAATCGAAGCCATACATCCTTAACCCACGTTGTTTATGTCATACCATGGCACAAATTTGCCACAGCCTTTCGTGTTTATTGTGGTTCCTTATTTTTCACCGCGCGCCAACAAGGTTACCCTCTTAAGCTCGATGCATTATTGTCTTGCCTGAGGGGTCCACTGTAATAGTAGCTTTCTCTTCTTGATCCAGCATGCATCCACATCCTCTTGGAGTTTGGACTGCGCTGATTTCTCCTGCCAGGCTGTCGGCGTTACGCCTGTCTTGACCTGAGCGTCCTTCTCCCGGCTGTTGCGGAATCCGGAAACTTCGACAACAGTGGCATCGATCATCTGACCCACATGGGCTGCGCAGTCTTGTGCCACTGGCTTATCGTGAATTTTATTTGGATCAAACTTGCCTAGGAGATGTTTTCCCTTGGGATGTACCGACCTTCCGTTCCTCGGGATAATGGTTGCATAGAATCCCAAAAACACAATGATGACGAGACTGAGATAGACGAGCATCATGTAGGATTCGCC
This sequence comes from Nitrosospira sp., assembly GCA_043721435.1. Classification (GTDB taxonomy): domain Bacteria; phylum Pseudomonadota; class Gammaproteobacteria; order Burkholderiales; family Nitrosomonadaceae; genus VFJL01. The sequence continues at coordinate 22,666 of JAYSQR010000049.1, forward strand.
CACGGTTTTGAGGTGCCAAGCGAATGCGGGCGTCGCGTGAATAAGGCCAACGCACAGGGCTGCGGCCATGATAAGAGTGCAGGTAGTTTTCATCAGAAGATACTCCGGTAAGAGAAACTCTTTAGAGGACTTCAGGCTAACCGTGAAAGATTGCCTTCTGATGAAGGTTTTATGAAGGTTTTTTGAATACCATACGAAACGAAAGCTGGTAATCGCGGCGGCGGAGCAGGAACTGAAAGGCATGTAATCCGGGTCACAGCCGAGCCGCAACCGGCACACGCTATATCTTTTTGACAAACACCTTGGAGCGGCGCTGATAGTTGTACAGCCCCTGCTTGGCCCTGGGCAGCTTCTCCACTCCGGTTTCCTCGAAACCGCGCTCGACAAACCAGTGCGCGGCGGCGGTGGTAAGCACAAACAGTTTTTTGCTTCCCTGAGTTTTGGCTTTGGCCTCGATATGTCTGAGCAGAGTGTCGCCGTAGCCCGCATTGCGATAATCGGGGTGCACCGCAAGACAGGCAAGTTCGCTCGCCTTTTCATCGGGAAAAGGATAGAGCGCGGCACAAGCGACGATCATGTGGTCATGCTGGAGCACGACAAAACGGTCGATTTCCATTTCCAGCAGCTCGCGATTGCGCCGTACCAGCACACCCTTGGCTTCCAGTGGCTCGATCAGTTGCAGAATGCTGCCCACATCCTCGACCCCCGCATTCCGCAGGGATTGTAATGGCCCTTGCGAGATCATGCTGCCGATACCATCGTGAGTAAACAATTCCTGCAGCACTGCCCCATCCACATGGCGGCTGATGAGATGCACGCGTGCCACACCGCCCTCGCAGGCCTGCACTGCGCAGGGCAGATACAGGCGGACATCGTCGGAAAGTTTGGCTGCCAGCCTTGCGAGTAGCGCCTTGCTTTCAGCAACGGTCAACTCGCGCAGCAATTTACCGGATTTGCCTGTGGGCTTCTCTTCGATACCGGCGGTATCCATCAGAAAAATAAGTTTCTCCGCATTGAGTGCAATCGCCGCTGCAGCCGCAACGTTTTCCAGCGTCAGGTTGAAAATCTCACCAGTGGGGGAATAGCCCAGCGGTGAAAGCAGTGCCACCTCGCCCTGCTCCAGACGCGAGCGGATGGCGGCGGCATCCACCTTGCGCACCTCGCCGGTATGCATCAGGTCAACGCCTTCCAACACGCCGACCGGGCGGGCCGTGACGAAGTTGCCGCTGGCCACGCGGATAGCGGCGTTGGCCATGGGTGAATTGGGCAATCCCATCGACAGCAATGCTTCGACTTCAACGCGCACTCGCCCTACCGATTCCTTCACGCATTGCAGCGTGGCAGCATCGGTCACGCGCATTCCTTTGACATAGGCAGCCTGCAGTTTTTGTTCCTGCAGCCGCGCTTCAATTTGTGGGCGCGCCCCATGCACCAGCACCAGCCGCACACCCAGGCTCGCCAGCAGGTTAAGGTCGTGAACCAGTTCGACGAATTTGCCGTCAGCCACCACCTCGCCACCGAAAGCAACGACAAAAGTCTTGCCACGGAATGCATTGACGTAGGGTGCCACCGAGCGGAACCAGACGACAAAGTCAGTATTGAGCTTCACGTTCCAAGTTGATGCATTTTAAATACCAATTAAATATTCAGACAACATCCGTAGTTTACAAGTCAAGTCCCAAAACTCAAAATTAACGAATCAATAATCTCCCCACAGCGCCTGCAGCGCCGCAACTGCGGCCAGCGCGGCGGTTTCGGTGCGGAGTATGCGCCCACCCAGGCGTAGCGGCACAAATCCAGTCGCCCGCGCGGCGGCCTCTTCCTCCGGCGCAAGGCCGCCTTCCGGCCCGATCAGCAAAGTCAGGGCGACAACCGTGGCGGCCTCGGGGAAATCGCGCAAGCCCTTTTCTGCCGTGGGCACAAGCATAAAACATAAATTGCCGGGAGCTCCATCGTGCGAATTCTTCCGCGCGGTCATTTGTTCACCCAGCCACTCAGGTAATGACAGCAGCGGCAGCACTTGCGGCAAACGATTCCTGCCGCATTGTTCGCAAGCAGAAGCCACAATTTGCTGCCAGTGCCGCGCACGTTTATCCGCGCGCTCACCTGCAAGCTTCACTACACTACGTCTTGTGGCAATGGGTTGGATGCGGCTTACGCCCAGTTCCACCGCTTTCTGCATGATCCAGTCCATTTTCTCGCTGGCGCATACAGCCTGCACCAGCGTGATGTTGAGTGGCGATTCGCGCTCAATATCGAACTGTTTTTCAACCGCAACCATGGCGCCGCTCTTGCCGATGCGTGCAATAATTGCCGAGAACTCGCCGCCGCTACCGTTAAATAGAGTGATCTCATCGCCCTGCTCCAGCCGCAACACGCGCGTAGCGTGGTGTACGGCGTTTGCAGGTAATTCGATGATCCGCCCTGCAGCGATTTCACCAGGGCAATAGAAACGGGGGAGCGTCATGGTTTCGGGGTCAAATGCGCCCATGATAATATAAAAGCCGGTTTTATCAGGAATTCAGATCAGAAATTCAGGAGAGAGAACATGGCAAGCTTGGAAACACCCGTTTGCGATTTTGGCTGGAAGGCAGTAGATTTTGATTTGCCGGGAGTGAATGGGAAGCGCTACAACCTGGCAACGGCGAAAGGTGAAAATGGATTGCTGCTGATGTTTATCTGCAATCATTGTCCGTATGTAAAAGCGGTACGGGAGCGCATCGTCCGTGATGTGAAGGAGTTGCGCCAGCACGGCATCGGCGCCATCGCCATCATGTCAAATGATCCTGCCGATTATCCCGAGGATTCTTTCGACAATATGGCGCGGGTGGCAAAAGAATTTGATTTCCCGTTTCCTTACGTATGGGATGAGACCCAGCAGGTGGCCAAGGCGTATGGTGCGGTGTGCACACCGGATTTCTTCGGCTTTAACAGCAGCCTCGAATTACAGTACCGCGGGCAGCTCGATGCTTCACGCAAGGATGCCGCACCTGCCGATGTGCGCCGTGACCTGTTTGAAGCCATGCTGCAGGTCGCGACAACCGGCTGCGGACCGGATCAGCAGATCCCCAGCATCGGCTGTTCGATCAAATGGCGGGCGGAATAAACATGCTCGATGCAGTCATCGCCGCAGTGAAAGCAGTGGCGCAACAGGAAATCATGCCGCGCTATCTGCGCGTAGCGCGGCAGCGTAAGGCTGATGGCAGCCTGTTTACCGAAGCCGATCTCGCTACGCAGGAAGCGCTCACGCGCGAGTTGCGGAAAATCTATCCCGGTGCGGTGGTAGGTGAGGAAATGCCTGAGCAACAGCAGACCGAGCAATGGCTGGCGGGTGATGCCGGGCTATGGTGCATGGACCCAATAGATGGCACCTCCAATTTTGTCAACGGTCTGCCTTATTTTGCCGTTTCGGTGGCGCTGATGCGCCACGGCAGAAGTGTGCTCGGCGTAGTTTACAATCCGGTAGCGGATGAAATGTTCTATGCCGAAAAAGGTAAGGGCGCTTATCTCAATGGCGAGAAGCTACCGATCAAGGAACACGTCCCCGAGCTGCGTAGCACAATGGCGGGCGTGGATCTGAAACGGCTTGATTACAAGCTGGCGGCAGCGGTCTCCACCGCACCGCCTTGTTCCTCCCAGCGTAATTACGGCGCCAGTGCACTGGACTGGTGCTACACCGCCGCCGGCCGTTTTGACCTTTACCTGCATGGCGGACAGAAACTGTGGGATTACGCCGCTGGCTACCTGATTCTGGAAGAGGCTGGCGGGCGCATGTGCGGTTTCGATCAGGATGATTTCTGGGCAGAACCGCTGTGGCAGCGATCGGTCATTGCGGCACTCGATCCTGGCTTGTTTTTGCAGTGGCGGGATTGGGTGCGCGCACACCGGTAGGCGTCTGCAGCAAACAGGAATAGAATCACGACATTTCAGGGCAGATAACTCGATTGAAAATCATTATTCTGGGCGCGGGACGGGTGGGTACGTCAGTGGCGGAAAATCTGGTGAGCGAAGCCAACGACATCACCATGGTGGACGTCGCCGCGGACAAGCTCCTGCTGCTACAGGATCATCTGGATCTGCGCACGGTGGTGGGCAATGCTTCGCATCCCTCGGTATTGATAAAAGCCGGTGCCGAGGATGCCGACATGATTCTAGCTGTGACCCAGAGTGACGAAACCAACCTGGTGGCATGCAAGCTCGCCGCCACAATGTTCAATACCCCGACCAAAATCGCGCGCATTCACTCGGCTAATTTTCTCGCCTATCCGGAAATTTTTTCTGCGGAAAATTTCAGTGTGGATTTCGTCATCTGCCCGGAACAGATTCTGACCGAATATATCGAAAAACTGATCGAGTTTCCGGAAGCCTTGCAGGTACTTGACTTCGCCAACGGCAAGGTAAGCCTGGTTGCAGTGCGAGCATTTCACGGCGGCCCCCTAGTTGGCCGGGAACTGCAGGAATTGCGCCAGCACGTGCCCAATGTTGACACGCGGGTGGCGGCAATCTTCCGCAAAGACCGCCCCATCATCCCGGAAGGCGACACGGTGATTGAGGCTGAGGATGAAGTATTTTTTCTTGCCGCAGCAAAAGACATACGCAGCGTGATGCGCGAAATGCGGCGCATGGATAAACCGATCAAACGCGTAATGATCGCCGGTGGCGGCAACATCGGCAAGCGCCTGGCCAAAGCGCTGGAAAAAGATTACCAGGTGAAGATCATTGAATATGACAAGCGCGCCAGCCAGCGCCTGGCGGCGGATCTGCATCATGCCCTGGTGTTGCACGGCGATGCCACTGACGAGGACTTGCTGGAAAGCGAGAATGTCGCCGAGATGGACATGTTTTGCGCGCTCACCAACGATGACGAGAACAACATCATGTCGGCGCTGCTGGCCAAGCGCATGGGGGCGCGCAAGGTGATCGCGCTCATTAACCGCAGTGCCTATGTGGATCTGGTGCAAAGCGGCAGCATTGATATTGCCATTTCCCCCGCGCAAGTTACTATCGGCTCGCTGCTCGCGCATGTCCGGCGCGGCGATGTGGCGGCGGTGCACAGCTTGCGGCGCGGCGCGGCGGAAGCACTGGAACTGGTCGTGCACGGTGATGCCAAATCATCCAATGTGGTGGGGCGTAAAGTGGCGGATATCAGATTGCCCAAGGGCGCAACCATAGGTGCCATCGTGCGCGGCCTGCCGGCAGCAGAAAACCGGGATTGGGGGAGTGATGAGGAGAAAAAAAAGACGAAAAATGCCGCATCCGGTCGGGATGCGCAGGTGTTGATCGCGCATCATGACACGGTAATTGAAGCGGAGGATCATGTCGTCGTATTCGTGATCAACAAGAAACAGATCCACCAGGTGGAAAAATTGTTTCAGGTCGGTGTCGGCTTCCTGTAACCGGACCCGTCGATGAGCCGCCTCTTTGCCGTCACCAATGTGCTGGGTATGGTGGTTATGATGTTCGGACTCACCATGCTGCTGCCCTTGGCTGTCTCTTTCTGGCTGGATGACACTGCGCTATTCGCGTACTCCCAGGCCATCCTCATCACTATTTTCTGCGGCCTGGTGATGACGCTGGCGACACGCTGGCATCGGCGCGAACTGCAGGTGCGCGACGGCTTTTTGCTGGTGGTGCTGGTCTGGTCGGTGTTGCCGCTATTTGCCACCCTGCCTTTGCTGTTCTTCCTGCCTGAGCTGAGTTTCACCGATGCCTATTTCGAAGCTGCTTCCGGCATCACTACCACCGGGTCAACGGTGCTGTCTGATCTGGACAAGCTGCCGCCTTCAATCAATCTGTGGCGCGGCGAACTGCAGTGGCTGGGTGGCATGGGCCTGATCGTGCTGGCCGTCGCGATCCTGCCACTACTCGGCGTAGGTGGCAGACAGATGTTCAAGGCGGAAACCCCCGGACCGATGAAGGACACCAAACTGACTCCGCGCATCGCCGAAACTGCCAAAGCCCTGTGGTTGATTTATGCAGGCATTACGCTGGCCTGTGCCAGCGCATACAAACTGGCAGGCATGACCTGGCTCGATGCGGTTATGCACGCCTTCACCACCCTGAGTCTGGGAGGAGTTTCCTCCCACGATGCCAGCTTCGGTTACTGGGATTCGCCGTTGATCGAAAGCATTGCCATTTTCTTCATGCTGATCGCGGGAATAAATTTCGCGTCGCATTTTCTGGTGTGGCGGGCAAAAAGCTTTTCACCCTACCGCCATGATCCGGAAGCGAGGATGTTCATCCTGATTACAGTGGGAAGCTGTATCGGCCTCGCGCTCTATCTCTGGCTCATGGATGTGTACCCCGACCCCCTGACAGCACTACGCTACGCTAGTTTCAACACGGTTTCGATCGCCACCTCCACCGGCTATGCCAGCACGGATTACTATCTGTGGCCGATTTTTGCGCCGCTGTGGATGCTCTTCCTTTCCAGTTTTTGCTCGTCGTCAGGCTCCACTGGGGGCGGCATCAAGATGATCCGTGCCCAGATTCTGTTCAAGCAGGTATTTCGGGAAATGATCATAATCATGCACCCCCAGGCAGTCTCACCCGTGAAGCTTGGCGGTAGCGTCGTACCGAACCGCATTGTTTTCGCGGTACTGGCCTTCCTGTCCATCTATATCGCCAGCATTATCTCCATGACACTGATTCTTGCTCTGAGCGGACTGGATTTAATCACGGCTTTGTCTGCCGTAGTAGCGTGTATCAACAACCTGGGTCCGGGCTTTAGTCAAGTCGGTCCCGCGACTACTTTCGCAGTGCTTACCGACTTCCAGATCTGGGTGTGCAGCTTCGCTATGCTGCTGGGGCGGTTGGAGCTTTTTACTCTACTGATCGTATTCACTCCTGCATTCTGGAGAAAGTAATCTTCATAGTGTAATCAGATCTGCGCCAGCGATAGCAAATTCTCCGGCCGCTTGATAGAATTAGTGTTTTCCATTTAATCGAATCATCCCATCACCCTACTCAGGATCTCTCATGACCACCAAAGATTTCTACCCTGCTAAAAAAATTGGCACGTTTTATCCGCCGCAACGCACCCTGATGGGGCCGGGACCATCGGACACCCATCCGCGTGTGCTGTCCGCCATGGCGCGCCCGACCCTGGGTCACCTTGACCCGGTGTTCACTGACATGATGGAAGAAATGAAAAGCCTGCTGCGCTATTCATTCCAGACTGCCAATTTGCTGACTTTTCCGGTTTCTGGTCCGGGCTCGGTGGGGATGGAAATGTGTTTCGTCAATATGGTCAATCCCGGTGACAAGGTGATTGTGTGCCGCAATGGCGTGTTCGGCGGACGCATGATTGAGAACGTGCAGCGCTGCGGCGGTGTTGCAGTGGTGGTGGAAGATCGCTGGGGAGAACCGGTAGATCCACAGAAAGTGGAAGATGCACTGAAACAGAATCCCGACGCAAAGATCGTCGCTTTCGTTCATGCCGAAACATCCACCGGCGTCCTGTCAGATGCAAAAACACTGTGCGAAATCGCCCGCCGCCACAATTGCATGACCATAGTGGATACAGTCACTTCGTTGGGCGGCTCCCCTATCCTGACCGATGAATGGAAAATAGACGCGATTTATTCCGGCAGCCAGAAATGCCTGTCGTGCCCGCCGGGCCTGTCACCGGTCAGCTTCTCCGAGCGCGTGGTGGATCTGGTCAAGAATCGCCAGAGAAAAGTACAAAGCTGGTTCATGGATCTGAACCTGCAACTGGGTTACTGGGGTTCCAGCCGCACTTATCACCATACCGCCCCCACCAATGCGCTGTACGCGCTGCATGAATCGCTGTTTATGCTCTATGAAGAAGGGCTGGAGCATTCCTGGGCACGCCATCAACGCAACCACAAAGCACTGAAAGCGGGACTGGAAACCATGGGCATCGAGTTCGTGGTGGCAGAAAAATACCGCCTGCCACAATTGAACGCCGTACACGTACCGGCCGGTGTGGATGAAAAGGAAGTCCGACGCAGACTGCTCGCCGATTACAGTCTGGAAATCGGCGCGGGACTGGGCGACTTCGCCGGGAAAGTCTGGCGCTTCGGATTGATGGGTTATTCCAGCAAAATCGAAAACGTGATGCTATGCCTGAGCGCGCTAGAAAACGTATTCTCTGATATGGGCAGGAAAATCGAACCCGGTGCAGCGGAATCGGCAGCACATCAAAGCTATGCCGCCAGCCCACTGGCGCTGCCGCAGCAGATGTCGCTGCCGCTACGTGCGGTAGCGGCAAAAGCAGCGGGAGCCTGAAATTCATTACCCCTCCTTGTTTACGAGGAGGGGTAATGATGCCTGCCTTGCGCAGAACTGAACTTTATTCCAATTCCAGTTCAAAAGTGAAACAAGGTGATGACGAACGAACGCCGCAGACAGTACGAATAGTACGGCAAGGCGAGAGTGAGGATATCAACAAAGTGTCACTGATGAAATGGAATTGGAATTACAACCCCAGGCGTTGCCAGATAGTGGTCGTCAGTCCCGCCGAGTTCAGCGTATAAAAATGTAATCCTGGTGCGCCCCCCTTGAGCAAGCGGTCACACAGGTCGGTCACGACATCGAGTCCAAATGCGCGAATTGACGCGCTGTCATCCCCATAACCTTCCAGCCTCTTCCTGATCCAGCGCGGAATTTCCGCGCCGCAAGCATCCGAGAATCTCGCCAGTTGGGAAAACTTGTTGATCGGCATCATGCCGGGCACGATCGGAATATCGATCCCCGCCGCTTCACACGCTTCAATAAAACTGAAATAGGCATCCGCATTATAGAAATACTGGGTAATGGCGGAATTCGCTCCCGCCTCCACCTTGCGCTTGAAGTTTTGCAAATCCTCCTGCGCCGAACGCGCCTGCGGGTGATATTCCGGGTAGGCCGCCACTTCGATGCGGAACGCATCACCGAATTCCTTGCGGATAAACGTCACCAGTTCGTTGGCGTAACGAAATTCCCCCGCCTGCGCCATGCCCGATGGTAAATCGCCACGCAGCGCGACAATATGACGGATGCCATGGTCGCGATATTTTTCCAGCATGGCGCGGATGTTTTCGCCAGTCGAACCGATGCAGGAAAGATGCGGTGCAGCCGTATATCCTTCCGCCTGGATTTCCAGTACCGCTTCGAGGGTACGATCGCGAGTGGAGCCGCCCGCGCCGAAGGTCACCGAGAAGAATTTTGGGCTGAGTTGCGCCAATTGCCTGCGGGTAGCGCGCAGCTTCTCCATTCCTTCCGGCGTCTGCGGCGGGAAAAATTCAAAACTGAAAGTGGGGGTGAATTTTTTCTGTGATTCCATTTCCCGCTCCCTCCACAAGCCAAGAATCAGTAGCGGTACATTTCCGGCTTGTACGGCCCGTTTTTATCCAGGCTGAGGTATTTCGCCTGCTCATCGGTCAGTTCAGTGAGCCTGACACCCAGCTTTTTGATGTGCAGCCGCGCCACTTTTTCGTCCAAGTGCTTGGGCAGCACATAAACGTTCTTCTGGTAGTTTGCGCCGTTCTGCCAAAGCTCCATTTGCGCCAATACTTGATTGGTGAATGAACTGGACATGACGAACGAGGGGTGGCCGGTAGCGCAACCCAGATTTACCAGTCGGCCCTGCGCCAGCACGATGATGCGGCGGCCTGATGGGAAAATGACATGATCCACCTGCGGCTTGATGTTTTCCCACTGATATTTCTGCACCGAAGCGATGTCTATTTCGGAATCGAAATGGCCGATGTTGCAAACGATGGCCTGATTTTTCATTCTCAGCATGTGGTCATGGGTGATGACACGCAGATTGCCGGTAGCGGTAACGAAAATGTCAGCCTGATCGCAGGCTTCGTCCATAGTGACGACACGATAACCTTCCATTGCTGCTTGCAGCGCGCAGATCGGATCTATCTCGGTGATCCATACCGTCGCTCCCAGACCGCGCAGTGACTGGGCGCAGCCTTTGCCCACATCGCCGTAGCCGCAGACGATGGCAACCTTTCCGGCTATCATCACATCGGTGGCACGCTTGATACCGTCCACCAGCGATTCACGGCAGCCGTAAAGATTGTCGAACTTGGACTTGGTGACCGAGTCGTTGACGTTAAACGCCGGGAACGGCAGCTCGCCTTTTTTCTGCATTTCGTACAGACGATGCACGCCGGTGGTGGTTTCCTCTGTCACGCCGCGAATGTTGGCGAGAATGTTGGAATACCAGTCGGGCTGGGTACTGAGCCTTTTCTTGATGGCTGCGAACAGAGCGTGCTCTTCCTCGTTGGTCGGGTTGGCAATGACTGACGGGTCTTTTTCCGCCTTGCTGCCGAGTATGATCAGCAAGGTGGCATCGCCACCATCGTCCAGAATCATGTTAGGTGTTTTGTTTGCACCCGATTCTTTACCCGGCCATTCGAAAATACGATGGGTATATTCCCAGTAATCATCCAGCGACTCACCCTTGTAGGCAAACACTGGAATGCTTTTCGCGGCGATGGCTGCAGCCGCATGATCCTGAGTGGAATAAATATTGCACGAAGCCCAGCGTACTTCCGCACCCAGCTTGACCAGGGTTTCGATCAGCACTGCGGTCTGGATGGTCATGTGCAGAGAACCGGCGACACGTGCGCCAGCCAGAGGTTTCTGGCCAGCGTATTCTTCGCATAATGCCATCAGACCGGGCATTTCGGTTTCGGCGATGGCAATTTCCTTACGTCCCCATTCCGCCAGGGACATGTCGGCAACTTTATAATCGGTGAATTGGGCACCCGTGGGGTTGGACACAACGTTCATGGAACAATCTCCTGAAAAATGAACGAGCGCCGTTGTTACGATATCCTCCGTCGCCGAGCCTCGCGGGACTGTGCCCGTTGCAGCGCTCCTCAGCGTGGAGGGAGTAAAGCGTGATTATAAGTAAAATGTTTCTACCGCAGAGAACGCAGAGGAAAGCAAAAGCAAAAAACAACCCAAGATTTGCTATCGTTTCGCATGGGTATATCTCAGCACCCTCCGCGTCCTTTGCGGTTTATGGGCTTCTTAAGACCCTGCAACTTACGCTGCTGCCGCACCCTTGATTCCCGCATCGGCGCGAAGCTGTGCAGCCTTGTCGGTCGCTTCCCAGGTGAATTCCGGCTCATCCCGGCCAAAGTGCCCATAAGCGGCAGTCTTGGCGTAAATCGGACGCAGCAGGTTGAGAGAATGAATAATGGCGCGCGGACGCAAGTCGAAATGCCGTTCGATCAGTTTAACTATGTCGTCGTCAGAAATTTTTCCCGTGCCGAAAGTGTCGACCATCATCGAAACCGGGCGCGCCACGCCGATGGCATAGGCTACCTGCACTTCACACCTGCTGGCGATGCCGGCAGCAACGATGTTCTTGGCCACGTAACGCGCGGCGTAAGCCGCCGAACGATCCACCTTGGACGGATCCTTGCCGGAAAAAGCACCGCCGCCGTGATGCGCCGTGCCGCCGTAGGTATCCACGATGATCTTGCGGCCGGTCAAGCCACAGTCGCCCATCGGTCCACCCACCACGAAGCGTCCGGTCGGATTGACCAGATAACGGGTATCGCCACTCAGCATATTTTTCGGAATCACCGATTTGATGATTTCTTCGATCACCGCTTCAGTCAGTGCAGCGTGAGAAACGTCAGGATGATGCTGAGTGGATACCACCACGGTTTCGACCCGTTGCGGCCTGCCGTTCAGGTAGCTCACCGATACCTGCGATTTGGCGTCGGGACGCAGCCACGTCAGGCGCCCGTCTTTTCTCAGTTCCGCTTGCCGCTCCATCAAGCGGTGGGCATAGTAAATCGGCATCGGCATCAATTGCGGCGTCTCGTCGCAGGCATAGCCGAACATGAGTCCTTGATCACCCGCACCCTGATCCATTTCCTGTTCCTTGGTGCGATTGACCCCTTGGGCAATGTCGGGCGACTGCTTGTTGAAAGCGGTCAGCACTGCGCAGGTAGTGGAATCGAAACCAATGTCGGAACTGGTGTAACCAATGCGCTTGACGGTTTCGCGCGCGACCACGTTGTAATCCACCGAAGCATGGGTGGTGATTTCACCCGACATCACAATCAGTCCGGTGCTGCACAAGGTTTCGCAGGCTACCCGCGCGTTGGCATCCTGGGCCAGGATCGCGTCCAGAACTGAATCGGAAATCTGATCGGCCACCTTGTCGGGGTGACCTTCGGACACGGATTCGGAAGTAAAAAGATATTCGTTCATGTTTTCCAGCTAATTAGGGGTTCAAAAAGTCCCGTAGGATAGCAGATTACGCCTACCACCAGAAGGTGGGCGGGCGAAAAATTGTGCCGTTTCCTGTCGATTCGTTCTGGGACTGGAGAGCCCGCAGCCGTCATGCCCGCGTGGGGCTTGTTCGATTTACTTACAACCTTCCATCTTGTAGATGAAATAGCCGTCCTTGTTAATCGCGTCGACAACATTAGGGGGCGCACTCTGGCTGTGGCAGAAACTGCATTCCCTGCTCGTGACAGTGGCATCCTCTTCGCCGATTGAGGCCAGCCATTGTTTGGCATACTCGACCGCTTTGGGATCGTCTTTCACCGCGGTGAAAACATCAAAGTGCATGGTGTGGCCATCCTTGGCTTTGACATAAGTGTCGTAAACGTGCATTTGCATGATTATTCTCTATAAATTAAAGGTCTTGGGAAACTGAAGCGGACTCGGTCTCAGTGGCTCAATTGATTCGCCGCATAGCCTACCACGGCGCTGATAAAAGTGGAATGCGGTCTTTTTGAGTACGGGTAGCAAGTTTGACACCCGCGCACTACGTCACAATACTGCAATATCCATGGTCCATTATATGGATGCTGCCATGTGGTGGTCATTTCAAACGAATGGAGAATGTAATGTCGCTATCGTACAGCCTTAAAATACTGAATGTGTCCGCCATATTGGCTGCGTTAATTGGCGCTGCCGGGGTTGCAGGCGCGCAATCGATTATCAAGATTGACGGCTCCAGCACTGTCTATCCCATCACCAGAGCAGTAGCAAAGGAGTTCCAGATCGCCAAAAAAGATGCAGTCAAGGTGACGGTCGGCATCTCCCGTACCGGGAGCGGCTTCAAGAAGTTCTGCCGTGGCGAGATAGATATCGCCAACGCTTCTCGCCCTATCCTAAAAAATGAAATGGCAGAGTGCAAAACAGCCGGTGTGCAGTACGTTGAGATACCGGTGGCGTTTGATGCGTTGACCGTGGCGGTGAACCCGAAGAACGACTGGAGTGAAACCATGACCGTCGCGGAATTGAAGAAAATATGGGAACCCGCTGCCCAAGGCAAAATCACCAGATGGAACCAGATAAACCCGGCCTGGCCTGATGAGCCCTTCAAGCTCTACGGCGCGAGCGCGGATTCCGGCACTTTCGATTACTTTACTGAAGCCATCGTTGGCAAGGCTAAATCGAGCCGTGGTGATTTCACTGCCTCCAAGGATAACAACGTCCTGATACAGGGGGTGGCGAGCGATAAGAACGGGCTGGGATTTTTCGGCTTTGCCTATTACAGCGAGAATCAGGAAAAAGTTACGGCAGTTGCCGTGGACGCCGGTAAAGGCGGCATTTCCCCATCCATCGAAACAATGGAGGATGGAAGCTACCAGCCTTTATCCCGCCCCATTTTCATCTATGTAAACATCAAGGCAGCAGAAAAACCAGAAGTCAGAGAGTTTGTTGCGTTCTATGTGAAGAATGCTCTTTCCCTGGTGTTAGAAGTCAAGCTCATCCCGTTACCGCCCAGTGCCTACATCACCGTGATGGAGCGTTTCAACCAGAAGAGGCTGGGAACGGTGTTCAATGGCGTATCGGCAGTGGGCCTCACGATTGACGAACTGCTCAGGCGCGAAGCCCGTCTGGAATTCGAACATAACTAAGGAACCGCTGAATCGCCGCATAAACCATCACAGCACCAGCAAAAGTGGAATGCGGTTTCTCTCGGATACGGGTAGCAAGATTGACGCAGCCGTGCACTATGTCACAATCCTGCAATATCGATGGCCTATGATGTTGATGCTGCCATGTGGCAGCCATCTCAAACGAATGGAGGATGAAATGTTGCGATCGCACAACCTTAAGGTACTGGGCATGTTCACTGTATTGGCTGCATTAATTAGCGCTGCCGGTATTGCGAGTGCGCAATCGGTTGTCAAAATTGACGGCTCCAGCACCGTCTATCCCATCACCGAGGCGGTGGCCGAAGATTTCCAGATAGCAAAAAAAGGTGCCATCAGAGTAACGGTTGGCATTTCCGGTACTGGTGGTGGCTTCAAGAAATTCTGCCGCGGTGAGATAGATATCGCCAACGCTTCCCGCCCCATTCAGAGAAAGGAAATGGAAGACTGCAAGAAAGCCGGTGTGCAATACGTTGAAATGCCGGTGGCGTACGATGCGTTGACCGTGGCGGTAAACCCGAGGAACACCTGGAGCAAGACCATGACCGTCGCGGAATTGAAGAAAATTTGGGAACCTGCCGCCCAGGGCAGAATAACCAAATGGAATCAGATAAACCCGGCCTGGCCTGACGAAACCTTCAAGCTCTATGGTGCAGGCGCGGATTCTGGCACTTTCGACTACTTTACTGAAGCCATCGTTGGCAAAGCCAAATCAAGCCGCGGCGACTTCACCGCTTCCGAAGACGACAACGTCCTGGTGCAGGGGGTGGCCAGCGATAAGAACGGTCTGGGTTTCTTCGGTTTCGCCTATTACATCGAGAATCAGAAAAAAGTCGCGGCAGTTGCGATCGACAGCGGCAAAGGCGGCGTCCTTCCATCCGCTGAAACGGTGGAAGATGCGACCTATCAGCCTCTGGCCCGCCCCATTTTCATCTACGTGAACGTCAAGGCGGCGGAGAAACCTGAGGTCCGGGAGTTTGTTGCGTTCTATATGAAAAATGCGATTACCTTGGTGAAAGAAGTCCAGTATTTTCCGCTGCCGCCCAGTGCCTACACCGCCATCATGGACAACTTCAACAAGAAGCGACTCGGAACGATATTCGGTGGCGTATCGGCAGTGGGTCTCTCGATCAGCGAACTACTCAAGCGCGAAGCCCGTCTGGAATTCGAACATAACTAGGGAACCGCTGAACAATCCCGCCAGTGGGGTGCGCGCCGCAAGGCCGCACCCCACTCTGTTTTTTGTCTGCCCCCCACTCGACTCACGCTCGCCCTCTCTGCAGCCACCCCGCAGCTTCGCGTCTGTCCGGACTTATTCCTGGCAGATGTACCTGCCTTTCAACCAGCCGCCCTGGTCTTTGTCATAAAACTGTGACAAAGACGTAATCAGGCTGTCATAACTCATCCGTACCATCCTCTCAGTCTGATTAATCATAACTCTGAGGGGAAAATATGAAATTATCCAGAATTACAGCAGCAGTGATTGCCGTTCTGGGCGTAGGCTTGGGTGCGGGCATGGCATCCAGTGCTTTTGCCCTTGATCTTTATGTGGACAAAAAGACCAAGCAGATCTATGCAGAACCCGGACCTGGCCGCGAACGCCTGGGTTCTTTCAAGAAAGTAGACGATGCTGCCGCGGAATCCGCAGCAAAAACGGATACTGCTGAGTTACCCCCGGTTCGTAGAGATCGGGCAGCTGCAATGAGAGAAAAAGCAGCAGGCGCACGTCTTCTCAACGATGTTGCGGTGCTGCAGGAACATGTCAAGGAAATCGAGAAAGTTCACATGAAATTCGACGACCGTGGTTTGCATTTTGAAACCAAGGACGGCAACTTTTCAATGTCGTGGAATGGGCGGTTACAAGCTGCCTCGCAGTACAACTTCATCAATGATGTCTTGCCTAATGCTGATTATCTTAACTCCGCGGGAGTATCACAACATAGCTTGCCCAATGAATTGAACAGCGGCATGAATATCCGCCGGGCGCGTTTGGGTGCCGAAGGTACTTTCATGAAGATCTTTGACTACAAGTTTGAATATGACTTTAGCCGTGGCAACGGTTCGGTGGGATCCGGGATCACGGACGCGTTCGTGCGATTGAACCAGACCAATGCCTTGTCATATAAATTGGGTTCCTTCAAAGAGCCATTCAGTCTGGAAGAAGCAGCCAGTAACCGTTATCTCACCTTTATTGAACGTCATATGGCGGTCAATGCCTTCGTCGACAACCCCAACACCTACAAGACTGGTATCGGCCTCAACTACGCAGTGCCACGCTGGCAAACCGGGTTGGCCTTCATGACAGAACCGATCGGCGCCTGGTCGGCTGCCTCTACCTCGGTTAATGCCAACGGCAACCAGAGTCGCAACAATGGTTCGGGTGACAGTGGCTGGGAAGGCATCGGTCGCATATCCGGCAGGCCGTGGATGGCAGATGAGACTCATTTCTTTCATGTTGGCGCTTCCGCGGGGCATACTGCTGTCAATAATCAGTACAATTCTGCTGGCGGCTTTCAAGGTGCAGGGAATACCGGTGGGGGGGGCGGAATGGCCTTTTTTGCCTTCCCCGGAACTAACGTGGATCGTACCAATATGCTGAATACCGGCAACTTGACCGTTGGAAATCTGGGTTCTCCAGGTTCGCGCCAGATAGACAGCTATGATCGCTATGCTGCAGAAGCCTGGTGGGTTCATGGCCCATTTTCGGCTCAAGCTGAGTATTTGCGCACCAACATAAATGGCTTTGGTTATAGCGGCGAACATCTGACCGGCGCCTACGGATTTCTTAGCTACTTCCTGACTGGCGAATCCAAGGCCTACCATGTCAGAAACGGCGCAGCGAACCGGATAAGGCCCAGGCAACCGTTTCAATGGGGTTCAGGTTCAGGCTGGGGAGCATGGGAGGTCGCCGCCGGTTATGACTATATCGACATGAACAATGGGATCATCAAGGGAGGTAAGGCTGACATGGCCAGGATCGGCTTAAACTGGTACCCCCACTCGAATGTCAAATGGCAGGCCAACATTCAGCATGTGTTAAATGTGAATACGTCAGGAACTCCGCGTAATGAGGCTGGCACTGGATACTCAGGTGGTGCTGGCGCACGTACCAACGGTTTTCATAATGCCGATTTGACTGTATTCATGACACAGCTTCAAGTCGATTTTTAAGGCAGCGTAAACAGCATACAACCGAAGTGAGCATGCCACCCGAAGGCTCCGGATGATCTCCGGAGCCTTCGTCACGAGCGGGGCTTCCTGTTTACCTGGGCCAGAATTCTTGCTGTATCCGTGAATTGGCTGTCAGGCCAGTTGTGCTACCCGGTAAGGAACCTCTCCCCATTTCACCCTACCCTCATTCAGCACGCCACGTCGGGCAACCCACCCGCACTTCCTGGCGGGAAATATTCGCGATCCACTCCGTACAGGATACTGGCAATCAGATTCCTGTCTGCTATAAATAAAAAGCGTTCGGTTTGGTCAAGGAGGATGTGTCATGTGCCAATTCGGCAAATCTGTATGTACCGCGGCATTAGCAGGGATGATGTTTGTTTCGTCTGTCGTCATGGCGCAGCGGGTAATCATTCCCACCCCGATGCCGGCCGGCGTTATCAACCCGATTGTAGTAATGCCCGCCCCGTATCTTTAAAGGAGAAGATCATGTACACCGGAATGCAACGAATTTGCGCGATAATGAGTACGCTGCTCTTGATCCTCTTCCTGGGCACGGTTGCCCATGCCGCCGATCCTAAGGCCGCTAAACAGCAGCACCAGGTCGACAAGATGGAACTGCAAATCTCCAAGGATGGGAAAACCATCGTCGACCAGAGCGGACGGGAGGTTGCCCGGTTTGTTAAAGGCATGCAGGTACAGCCGATGGAGGGGGCAACCCAGAGCTTGCAGGGATGCCTGTGCTGCAAACCGGAATGCATCATCTACGACAACAAGGGGCAATGCGTGCAGGAAATCAACTCCTGTACGTGGGACTTCGACTGCAGTTGTAAAAAATAGCACGGCGCCAGAACGCAATCAGCGCCAACATTCCAGCCCTCGGCGCATTCCGCCGAGGCTCATGCCGCATGATAATCGGTTGACTTCCACGGTCGAGACCTTACAATCCTAGTAATCCTGCCCATCGCTTGCTGATCACAGACTGGCGTGTTCCAAGAAATTTCTCACCGAAAAGTTCCATGTACCGTATCGCCGCTTTTGCTCTCGCTGTCATATCCGTCATTCCATTTGCGTGGGCGCTCGACGTGAAGAGTCCCGGGCCGGACTGGACTGAAGCCAAACGCTCCAGTGAACTGGTTATCTTCATCAAAGACGTGGATGAGGGCCGCAGGATCATGGCAGTCGCCGAAGTGAATGCGCCGCCGGAGACCGTCTTCAATGTCGTCAGCGACTTCGACAATTACCCGGATTTCATGCCGTATGTGAAAGAATCGCGGGTGCTCAGCCGCAAGAGCGATAGTGAACTCCTGTCGTACCAGCGCATCGCCCCACCATTCGTGAGCGAGCGCGACTACCCGCTCAAATTCACGCTGACGCGCGGCACGCCCGCGAACGGCGGCGTGTTCAAGAGCGAGTGGAGCGCAAGTCCCAACACTCTGCCCGAGGTCAATGGCGTCGTGCGCGTCACGCTTAACGACGGCTCATGGTTGATAGAGCCGCTTGACGGCGGCAAGCGCACGCGCCTCACTTACACGCTGCTCACCCACCCAGGCGGCTTGATTCCCGGCTTTGTCGCCAACCTGTCGAATACGATTGCGATCCCCAAACTGTTCGCGGCTGTGAAAAAACGCTCGGCCGAGAAGAAGGGTATGGCAAAGTAGTCAGCTTCGTCCGGGTTCTAGACGCCATCATTAATTAAAACATGTCCAGCAAGGTCTATTACAACAGCGCATGCCCCGTCTGCAATGCAGGCATCAAGGATCAGCGCCAGCGCATGGAAGCATGTGGCATCAAGGATATCGAATGGGTTGATGTGAACGCTCACCCAGAAGCGGTGGCGGAAGTGGGCGCTTCGTTAGAGCAGGTGCGGGAACGGTTGCATGTCAAAGACCCGGATGGGCGGATCAATGTCGGCGCCGACGCGTTCGCCTACCTGTGGTCACAAACGCGCGGCCAGCACTGGCTCGCAAGGCTGCTGCGGTTGCCCGTGCTCAAGCAGCTTGTACAGTTGGCGTACAATCTCTTTGCCCGCCTCCTTTATCGCTGGAACCGCGCCAAGAAGCACTGGTGACGTCGCCACTGATCAGGTAATCCACCAAGCCATGCGCGTGGACACAGTAATTACCCGTATTAAATCATTTTCCAGCCAACGCTTTCCCCTGCCCGCAGCGGAATCAGTGCCTCTCCGGCAAACTCCAGTTGTGCCGGAACATTCCAGCTTTGCTTCACCAGCGTAATAGTGTCCTGGTTGCGCGGCAGTCCGTAGAAATCCGCGCCGTGGAAACTGGCAAAGGCTTCCAGTTTGTCCAGCGCGCCGGCCTGCTCGAAAGCTTCCGCATACAGTTCAATGGCGGCGTGCGCGCTGTAGATCCCGGCACAGCCGCAGGCGGCTTCCTTGGTGGGTCTGGAATGCGGCGCGCTGTCGGTGCCGAGAAAAAATTTCGGATTGCCGCTGATGGCGGCTTCGACCAGTGCGCGCCGATGACTTTCGCGCTTGAGTAGCGGCAGGCAGTAATGGTGCGGACGGATGCCGCCTTGGAACAGCGCATTGCGGTTGAGCAACAGGTGATGGGCGGTAATGGTGGTAGCGATATTGCCCGCCGCGCCCGCAACGAACTCCACTGCTTCCTTGGTGGTGATGTGTTCGAACACCACCCGCAATTGCGGGAAGCGCTGGGTGATGGGAGCCAGCACCTGCTCGATGAAAACCTTTTCCCGATCGAATACATCCACTGCGGGATCAGTCGCCTCGCCGTGCACCAGCAGCGGCATGCCCGCCTGCTGCATCGCTTCGAGCGTGGCGTAACAGCGGGCTATGTCGGTGACGCCCGAGTCGGAATTGGTGGTGGCACCGGCAGGATAATATTTTACGCCATGGATCGCGCCGCTCGCCTTGGCTGCGATGATTTCCGCAGGCGCGGTATTATCGGTAAGGTACAGCGTCATCAGCGGCTCGAAGCGCATTCCCTGCGGCAGCGCGGTAAGGATGCGCTCGCGATATGCCAGCGCCATGGTGGTTGTCACCACTGGCAGCCTGAGATTGGGCATGACGATGGCGCGAGCGAAGCGCCGCGCAGTATGCGGCAGCACAGCCTGCATTTGCGCGCCGTCGCGCAGATGCAAGTGCCAGTCGTCGGGGCGGGTGAGAGTTAGCGTAGTCAAGATCAGGTGTGCCGTAACCGTTTGCGAATCCAGATTGTACCCCAGCAGCCTGTCTGGCTATAGATCCGGAATGGAATACACTTGGCGGATTGCAATTTGCCCATTTGACCGGGCAATACAAAAAATACCATGCGATTCCTCGATTAATTTGGCAGAATGTACCCCATTGGTGCAATTGTTCTTTTATGAGGGAGAGATCACGATGAAATACCAGAGCTTTCAGGAGTTCGGCGCTTACATAGCCGAACGCAATCCAGGCCAGCCGGAATATCTGCAGGCAGTTGCCGAAGTCATGGAGAGTCTCTGGCCTTTCATCACCAGCCACCCGCGTTATGCCGAGCACGGTCTGCTGGATCGTCTGATCGAACCGGAACGCATCATCATGTTCCGGGTGTCCTGGGTGGATGACCATGGCGAGGTGAAAGTTAACCGGGGTTACCGGATCCAGCACAGCTCCTCCATCGGCCCCTACAAAGGCGGCACCCGCTTTCACCCCTCGGTCAATCTCTCCATCCTCAAATTTCTGGCTTTCGAACAAACCCTCAAAAATTCCCTGACTACCCTGCCGATGGGCGGCGGCAAAGGTGGCGCTGACTTCGACCCCAAGGGGCGCAGTCCCGGAGAAGTGATGCGCTTCTGCCAGACTTACATGTGCGAGTTGTTTCGCCATGTCGGCTCCGACACTGACGTGCCCGCCGGTGACATCGGCGTCGGCGGACGGGAAGTAGGCTTCATGGCCGGCATGATGAAGAAACTGTCCAACCGGGCCGACGCAGTCTTCACCGGCAAAGGGCTGAGTTTCGGCGGCTCGCTGATTCGCCCGGAAGCCACCGGCTACGGCACGGTATATTTCGCCGAGGAAATGCTCAAGCACACGGGCCGCTCTTTTGATGGCCTGCGCGTTTCCGTCTCGGGTTCCGGCAATGTCGCGCAATACGCCGTGGAGAAAGCGATGGCGCTGGGTGCCAAGGTGGTAACGGTTTCCGACTCGGTCGGCACAGTGATTGATGAAGATGGTTTCACCCCCGAGAAGCTGGCCGAGTTGATGGAAGTGAAAAATCATTTAAGGGGCCGCGTCAGCGACTACGCTGAACGGGTACAAGCCAGTTTTGTACCCGGTGTGCGGCCATGGCATGTGCCGGTGGATGTGGCGCTGCCGTGCGCAACCCAGAACGAGCTGGATGAAAATGATGCGGCCACCCTGATCAAGAATGGCGTGGTCTGCGTGGCCGAGGGAGCCAATATGCCTTCTACCGCAGAAGCCGTGAAACTGTTCGAGCACAGCAAGGTGCTGTTCGCTCCAGGCAAGGCCAGCAACGCGGGCGGGGTGGCCACCTCCGGCCTGGAAATGAGCCAGAACGCAATGCGCCTTTCCTGGCCGCGGGAAGAAGTGGATGCCCGCCTGCTGGAAATCATGAAAGCCATCCACAACTCCTGCCTGCAATACGGCCAGCGCAAGGACGGCAGCATCAGTTATGTTGACGGCGCCAACGTGGCCGGCTTCGTCAAGGTGGCAGATGCGATGCTGGGTCAGGGCGTGATCTGAGCATTTTCTAGCCAGGCTCCTGCCGTCCCAGGAGTAATTCCAATTTTCGATAGCGTGTAGGCTGGGCACGGTTCTTGTGCCTACGGTATTTCTGGCACTGTATTTGTGTGGGCAACACGCGGGTAATAAATTGCCCGCGCTGCAAAACTCTTGCGTCAAAGCAGCAACAAGGATAAACCCATGCCCGTCCCGCAAACCGTCCTCACGCTGATTGAGAATTTCGAGCGCAATCTCGACGCGTACCGCACCGGGCAATACAACGAAACCCAGGTCAGGCGTGATTTCATCGACCCGATGTTTAAAGCGCTCGGCTGGGACATGGACAACAGTCAGGGCTATGCGGAAGCCTATCGCGATGTCATCCACGAAGACGCGATCAAGGTTGGCCTCTCCACCCGCGCCCCGGATTACAGCTTTCGCATCGGTGGCGCGCGCAAATTCTTCCTCGAAGCCAAGAAACCGTCGGTCAATGTCAAAGAGGCTATTGAACCGGCCTTCCAGGTACGCCGCTATGCGTGGTCATCCAAGCTGCCGCTGTCCATCGTCACCGACTTTGAAGAATTCGCCATTTATGACTGCCGCCAGAAGCCCGATAAAAGCGACAAGGCCAGCCAGTCACGGCTGTTCTACTGCACCTTCCGCGACTATGCTGAAAAGTGGGACGAGATCGCCGCGATATTTTCCAAGGATGCGGTACTCAAAGGCTCTTTCGACAAATACGCTGGCAGCGCCAAAGGTAAACGCGGCACCACCGAAGTAGACAGCGCATTCCTGGCAGAGATCGAAGGCTGGCGTGACCTGCTGGCGCGCAATATCGCGTTGCGCAACACCACCCTGACCCAGCGCGAACTCAATTTCGCCGTGCAGCAAACCATAGACCGCATCATCTTCCTGCGCATCTGCGAAGACCGCGGCATTGAGCCTTACGGCAAGCTAATGGCGCTGCAGAATGGCGTCAATGTTTATGACCGTCTGCGCGGACTGTTCCGCGCGGCGGATGAGCGCTACAACTCCGGCCTGTTCCATTTCACGCAAGAGAAGCACCGTGCCGGCGCACCGGACGAATTGACTCTGCATCTGAGCATCAACGACAAGCCGCTCAAAGAGATTTTCAAAAACCTCTACTACCCGGATTGCCCTTACGAATTTTCCGCGCCGAGCACGGACATCCTCGGCAGCGTCTATGAACAATTCCTCGGCAAAGTCATCCGCCTGACCGCAGGCAATCGTGCCGTGGTCGAAGACAAGCCGGAAGTGAAGAAGGCCGGTGGCGTGTTCTACACCCCTGCCTACATCGTGGACTACATCGTGCAGCATACCGTCGGCAAACTGCTGGAAGGCAAGAGCAGCAAGCAGGTGGCAGGCATCACCATCCTCGACCCGGCATGCGGCTCCGGATCGTTCCTGATCGGTGCGTATCAATACCTGCTTGACTGGTATCTGGCGCGCTATGTGGAAGAAGGCGCAGAAAAGAACAGTAAGGGAAAGGCCGCGCACATCCGCCCCAGCAGCGCTTCCGGTGAATGGCGGCTGACCACGTCAGAAAAGAAACGCATCCTGCTCGATCATATCTACGGCGTGGACATCGACGCGCAAGCGGTGGAAGTCACCAAGCTCTCGCTGCTGCTCAAAGTGCTGGAAGGCGAATCCGGCGAATCGTTGAACAGCCAGATGAAGCTGTTTCACGAGCGCGTATTGCCTGATCTCGATCGCAACATCCAGTGCGGCAATTCGCTCATCGGCCCGGACTTCTATGACAGCCAGCTTGATTTGGACGCCGAGGCCGCGCAGCGCATCAACGCGTTCGACTGGCAGGTTGCGTTCCCGCAAGTATTCAAAGCGGGTGGCTTCGATGCGGTGATTGGTAATCCACCATATGTGCTTGGTAGAGAGACTTTTGATAATGACGCCAAGGAGTATCTCTCCTCGACTACGATGCATTTGGTGAAAAATACGATTTGTATATTTTTTTCACTGAAAGAGCCATTGCCCTATTAGGTGACAAAGGAATGCTTGGATATATAATTCCAAACACCATTCTGGCAAACGAAAATGCAATGGGAATACGCAATGTCATACTAAACCAAACGAGGATTGAACGGATTAGGATTTTTAAATCTAGGGTATTCCTAAATGCCCAAGTCGAGACTGTCATACTCATTCTTGAGAAACGCCGCGGCAGTAAAGAAAACAACAATGTTGCTATCGAGGGTGATGATGTTGTAAATATCCCGCAATCACTTTTCGTGAAAAATGAAAGCTATAAATTCAACATTTATAGCGACGCGTCTACAGAAAAATTAATTGCGCGTATCCAGTCAATCTCTGACCAACTGGGCAGTGTTTCTGATATTTGTATTGGTATTCAATTAGGCGGAACAGGTGGCGATAAGAAAGAGAGCTTTTTGTCGAATAAAAAAGAGGATGAGTCTTATAAGAAGGTGCTAGATGGAAAGAATATTAATCGCTACCAAAAAGAATGGGCTGGAGTATATGTTCGCTATGATAATTCGCTTCATCGCAAAAGAGATGAAAGATATTTCCTGAATCCAAAACTAATGTTGCGGCAGATTGGCAAGATACCCACGGCTTCATACGACGCAGACGGGTTTTATACACTTAACACAATATATAATTTAATTGGCACTGGTCCGTATTCATTAAAGTATTTGCTTGGTATTATTAACAGTAAATTGGGCGGGTGGTTCTGGCTGAAGAGGAATTATGATTTTAAGGCCATATTCCCGAAAATAAAAAAGTCACAAATTGAATCAATTCCAATACGGATCATTAAGTTTGAAAATGCACAAGATCGCACCTCACACGACAAACTCGTCGTGCTGGTTGAAAAAATGCTTGCCCTACATCAACAACTTGCTGCCCCTAAAACCCCGCAAGACACCACCTTGCTGCAACGCCAGATCGCCGCCACCGACCGGCAGATCGACCAATTGGTGTACGCGCTCTACGGACTCACCGATGAAGAAATCGCGTTGATTGAAAAAGCATAGAGACCATCGGCATTCTAAATCAGCGAACCAACCGAAATTCGAATGTTTTTAGCATATTGCTGCCTAGAGTGATGGTCGCAAATCGACATTTAACAGCCTGTCAATATACCTAGAAGCGGACGTTCAATGTTGGAGTTCACCGCTGCCGGTGTGATTATTCCATTGGCCAAACGCATTTTCGGCGGCTCCGCGTGCATCGCGTTGTTATGCATTTTCTTCAGGTTGAGAGTAAATCCATGTTCGCGACAAGACTCTTTTGATTAATGGCATGTCTGTTCGATCGGTAGCTTTGAGGATTTCAAGTGTAATCGCGTGCTCGTTGCCATCGGAGAGGATATCCATCAATTCACCATATACCTTAGAGTGACGCTCCACATATCCGTGAAGTGATGGACCGTCTTCAGTGCGAAGACTAACTGACTGAAAGCGATGCTCTTGGCCGGTGAAATCAAAGTTGTAGTAAGTGGCAAGTTCAGCTTCGACGCGTGCCAGCACTGGTTCGCTTGAGCCCAAAGCGAGGTATGTCTTTATGGGGACACTCCAAAGGCCGACGCTGGCCTCCCATTCAACTAACACACTTCTGTCCCTGATACGAACATATATAAGCCGGGATTCAGCGCCTGCTACTTCAACACACCATTGTTCATCGGTAATTGATTTCATACTGATGACGCGTACTTTTTTGACGCTTCGATGCATTCGTTCGCCATAGTATTTTTCAATTACGGGGCGCAACGATTCGCCTGTTGTCGTGAACCTGGCACGATCGTTGAATGGCGTATTGAAGTACGAATAGAGAATTCTCTCAATTTCTGGGATATGAGCGGAATAAGAAAGCACCGTTGGTGCGAGATGTGAACCGGTCATAAAAATAGGAACGTCGGCATCAGGCAGTTTGTTGAGGTCAAGTGCTGTGCAACCCAAATCAAAAGCTGTGCGGAAGTCGGTGCCTGCAAACACCGCATCATAGAAAGCTACAGCAAATTTAGCGGCGGAATTGTCATCCACCGCAGCGCTCATTCCGACGACGTAATCAACCTCTTGTCGAATCACATCACCCTGAACCTCCGAATAGCACGCATTGAGAACCACGCACTTCAGATCGTCTTTGAAGTGATGGAATAACTTTGCTAGCGGTACGGCGTCTGTCGAATTCGTATTGCCGTCGGCATCTTCAAAGCACAGACCACCGAAACCGCCACCATGCCCGGAAAAGTGAACTACTGTCGGACGAAAATCGAGTAATGCTCTACGTAGATCGTCAACGGTCACTGCCTCGTTGCTTTCGATAATCCAGTCTTCGCGGTTGCGTGATCGCTGTAGCGCATGGCGAATATCGCGAAGCTCTGCGCCAAGCCGGAGGCGGTCCTGATCGAGTGGACTAGCAGAAACAATTAGAACGGTAGGCATATGAGAAAGAAAGAAGTTACTACGTAACGTTAAAGTGAGGAGCTGCGCGCTTTTGTGTAGTCTTGCTTGGCCGCCTGCCAGGATATAGCGGTAGCATACACCCAGCGCACATTTGACTGTCTGTTTTTGGGGAAAAATCAGTGCCTGTTGTTGGCACGTTTTTGCCTGTGATGAAAATCGCAAATTGACACTGACACTGATTCAGTTGCGCGGCTTTATCGCGTAATGTTCCTTTTGACCACCGGACTAGCCCTCACTGGTGGAACGAAGCACATTAATTGAGACCCACCGCTTTGATTTTGGATCTTGCATCTCCCAGAAGTCCCAACCATTAGTGTTCGCGGCCTTCCTATTTGTACCGACCGACTCCTTTGCCGCGATGCCGGCGGACGATGGGTTGTCGTAAGTACGACCGTTGAACTCGATATCGCTGGTGGTTACGGTTACCACGAAACTGGCAATTTATGGCATAAACTGCCATACTGTTATTGATATTCCTTTGGGAGAATTGCCATGTCCATGAACGTATCTTTACCACCCGAATTAGAAGCGCGCGTTCGTCAGCGTGTTGAATCCGGTATGTATGGTTCCGCCAGCGAGGTCATTCGTGAGGCTTTGCGGCTATTCGAAGCGTATGAGCAGGTTAAAACGACCAAGCTTGATGGTTTACGCCAGGACATTGCCAAGGGCTTGGACGATATAAAGAATGGACGTGTAAAAGAGGTTGATTTTGCAAGTCTGAAGCAACAAGGCCGTCAGTCGCTAAAAACCCGCCGCGCAACTACCTGATGCCTCGCATCCGCTATACCCAATCAGCAGAAGCCGATCTTCTAGAGCTTTGGTTGACTATTGCGGAAGATAACCTGGTTGCGGCAGATAAATCCCTGGATTCAATTCAATCAACGGTTTCATTACTGGCCGCTCAGCCTGAAATGGGCAGGGTGCGCCCGGAACTGGCCGATGGGCTGCGAAGTTTTTCGACTCGTACGCCATACATTATTTTCTATGTGCCAGATGAAGATGGGTTACTGATTGTTCGGGTGTTGCACCACGCCCGAGATATTGATGCAGAATATTTTTCCTAGGTTATAGGGATCTGTGCTTCCCAGTGTCCAGACTTATCCTGCCCGGTGCGTCTGAATAATCAAGAGGTTGGAACAATCCAATCGAATCCTTTCTTTATTTCTGGCCGATGATCGAGATTTTCAGGAAAATGGTGACGGCTAGCGGGCTTTGATGGGTTGCTTGTTGCGCTTGGGTGTAAGTGCGCGTTCCGCAGCTTTTCTGACACCTTCAATCGCAATCGAGGAAAGCACACTGGCACGCAAGGCACGCTGATATTCCTGCGCATTGCGCAAGTGCGGATTATGTTGAAACAGAGATTTCGAAGCCATGACCGCGCTACTATAAGGGACATGGCGTGATAATTCAACAGCCACAAATGCTGCGCACTTGTGAAGACGCGGACACAGACTGGCTGGCCAGCGGCATGAGAACGATCCGGCGCAGTCTCTGCCAACCAGCAG
Source organism: Nitrosospira sp. (assembly GCA_043721435.1). Taxonomy (GTDB): domain Bacteria; phylum Pseudomonadota; class Gammaproteobacteria; order Burkholderiales; family Nitrosomonadaceae; genus VFJL01. The sequence goes on from JAYSQR010000049.1 coordinate 50,366, forward strand.
CCGTTTCTCCACTTCGGACTAGGCCGATTGTTTACCGGATCCACACCGCCTTGACGTTAACGAATTCGCGGATGCCGTGGTAGGACAATTCTCGGCCGAAGCCGGACGATTTGATGCCGCCGAAAGGCAGGCGCGGATCGGATTTGACCATGCCATTGATGAAGCTGCTGCCGGCATGAATTTGCCGCGCGATTTTCTCCGCGTGCTCAGAATCGCGGCTCCAGATGCTGGAACCGAGGCCGAAGCGGGTGTCGTTGGCGATGTGCACGGCTTCTTCTTCGTTGGCTGCACGGATCACGGCGGCGACCGGGCCGAATAATTCTTCGTGGTAGGCGCGGGTTTTTGCCGTTACCTGGTCGAGTATCGATGGCGGATAAAACGCACCCTCGCCCGCTATGAGTTTACAGCCGAGTATCGCCTGCGCGCCTTGCGCAATCGAATCGGTTACCTGCTGGTGCAGCTCTTCCCGCAAATCAAGCCGCGCCAGCGGGCCGAGCTGGGTGAATTCGCTGAGCGGGTCGCCCATTTTCAGCTCGGTGGTTTTTTCCACGAACAAGAACATAAACTCGTCGGCGATTTCCGCGACCGGAATGATGCGCTTGGCAGCGATGCACGACTGTCCGCAGTTCAGAAAACGTGATTTCACCGCATTGGTGGCGGCCAGCTCCAGATCGGCATCTTTCAGCACGATGAATGCATCCGATCCGCCCAGCTCCAGCACGCATTTCTTCAGGTGCTGGCCAGCGTGGGCGGCGACTTCACGCCCGGTGGCCTCGGAGCCGGTGAGCGTCACCGCATGGACATGGTGGCTGGCGATGGCTTCGACCACATCGGCGGCTTCGATCATGAGCGTGGTGAAAAGATGCGGGGGAAATTCCGCATCGCGGAACAACTGCTCCAGCGCCAGCGCGCATTGCGGCACATTGGAAGCGTGCTTCAACACGCAGCCGTTGCCTGCCATCAGCGCAGGCGCGGAAAAACGGATCACCTGCAGGAACGGAAAATTCCACGGCATCACGCCCAGCACGACGCCGAGGGGCTCATAGGCCACATAGCTTTTGCCTGCATCGGTCTGGATCGTCTCGTCCTGCAGGAAATGCTGGGCATGCACCGCGTAGTAATCGCAGATAAGAGCGCATTTCTCCACTTCAGCGCACGCCTCACGCAGCGGCTTGCCCATCTCGATCGACATCAACTTGCCGTATTCGGCCACGCGCTCGTGCAGCAGCGTGGCCGCGCGACTCATATGCGCCGTGCGCCCGGCGAAGGTGGTCTGCCCCCAGGCTGGCTGGGCGTTGTTAGCTTGCTCCAGCGCAACGGCAAGATGGTGGCTATCCCAACTGGTGTAGGTTTTGACGATCTTGTTGGTTGCAGGGTTTAGGCTGATATAAGGCATGATGTGCTATTCTCTAAAAAAATGTCAAAGGTAACAAGGGAACAGAAATTGATTGGGCCAGCTTGCCATCCGGGTTCCCGTTTTACCTACTAAATATAGCAGGCCATGAAAAAGTTTTTATCCGGCTTATTGCTCCTGGCTTTCACCGGCACATCCGCGGCCAGCCAGGACGACGATTTCATCGCCGCACGCCAGGCATTTCAGGCAGGAAATTCCGCTCGCCTGGATATTCACGCCCGGCGCCTGCAGGGCCATGTGCTGGAACCTTATGCAGCCTATTACCAGTTGAGTCTGCAATTGGAGAATGTGAACACAGGTGCAGTCAAAAAGTTCCTTGCCCATTATCAGGGTACTTTTCTTGCCGACAGGCTGCAAGGCGAGTGGCTGAAAACCCTGGGCAAGAAACAGCAGTGGGAACTGTTCACTGCGGAATATCCGGCTTTGGTCAACAAGGATACCGAACTCATTTGCTATTCCCTGCAGCAGCGCCTCGCTGCCAACGATAGCGCAGCGCTGACCGAAGCGCGGCCGCTATGGTTTAACACCCACGATCTGCCAACAAACTGCACCCCGCTGTTTGAAGCGCTCGCTGCCGCTGGGCTGCTTACTGCTGAAGATGTGTGGACGCGGCTGCGCCTGACCCTCGAGGCGGGCAACGTAAGCGTGGCGAAACACATCAACCGCTATCTGCCGAAGGACCAGGCGCTCAATGAACGTAAACTGGACGACGCCACCAGCAACCCCCTGCGCTATCTGGACAAACACCGGCACGAAATCAAGACCCGCGCCGACCGTGAAGTTGCCCTGTACGCGCTGCTGCGCCTGCTGCGTAGCGGTATCGATCAGGCCTTTGCCTACTGGCCCAAGGTACGCGAACGCTTAGACCCGGCGGAGCAATCCTATTTCCTCGGGCACCTCGCAAGCCAGGCATCGCGCCGGCTTGATCCGCGTGCGCTGGGCTGGTTCCGGCAAGCCGCCAGCACCCACCCTTCAACTCCCCTCTCGGATACCCAGCTTGCCTGGCAAACCCGCGCTGCACTGCGTGCCGGCGACTGGAAGACGGTGTTCAGAAGCATCGAAGCCATGTCTGCTGCGGAACAGCAGGCAGGCGTATGGCGTTACTGGAAGGCGCGCGCGCTAAAAACCAAAGGCAGGATTACAGAAGCCAATGCGCTCCTTGCTCCGCTCAGCAGCGAACACAATTTTTACGGCCAGCTGGCGGAAGAAGAGATGGGGGTGGTGATCGGCATCCCGGACGAACCCTATAAGGCCGGGGTGCAGGAAATTGCCGCCATGCAGCAGTTGCCCGGCATTCGGCGGGCACTGGCGCTGTATCGCCTGGGTCTGCGGCTCGAAGGCACGCGCGAATGGAACTGGAGCATCCGCGGCTTCGATGACCGGCGCCTGCTGGCCGCAGCGGAAGTGGCGCGGCGCAACGGAATCTATGACCGCGCCATCAGCACCGCTGACAGAACCGTGCAGCTGCATGATTTCAGTCTGCGCTTCCTCACCCCCCACCGCGAAGCGCTGCAAAGTCACCTGCAGCAACAGCAACTGGACGAAGCCTGGGTGTACGGCCTCATCCGCCAGGAAAGCCGTTTCATTACCGATGCCAGGTCCAGTGCCGGGGCGACGGGCCTGATGCAATTGATGCCCGCCACCGCAAAATGGGTGGCGAAGAAAATGAGCATGCAGAATTACCATCATGCTCTCGCCAACGAGGTCAATACCAATCTGGCGCTGGGTACTTATTACCTCAAGCATGTGCTGACTACGCTCGACAACCAGCCGCTGCTGGCTTCGGCGGCCTACAATGCCGGCCCCGGACGCGCACGTCAATGGCGCGATGCCAGGCCGCTGGAAGGTGCGATTTATGCCGAAACTATCCCTTTCAGTGAAACCCGCGACTACGTGAAGAAAGTCCTGAGCAACTCGATGTATTACGCCAGCACTCTCGGTCATCGACTCCAGACCCTGCGGCAGCGCCTCGGCACCGTCGCACCCAAATCGGTCGCCAACAAATTGTCAGAAGAGGAAAAATGAGTACCATGAAAATCAATAACGTCTGCATTATCGGCGGCAGCGGCTTTGTCGGCAGGCATATCGCCCACTGGCTGACCGCAGAGGAAATCTCCGTGCGCGTTCCCACCCGCCATTACGAGCATGCGCGGCAGCTGCTGGTGCTGCCGACGGCAGATGTGGTGGAAACCAATGTCCATAACGATGCCGCACTCGACCGCTTGCTGACCGGGATGGATGCAGTCATCAACCTGGTGGGCATACTGCATGGTGATTTTGCTGCTGCGCATGTGGAGTTGCCGCGCAAGATCGTGGCAGCATGCCAGCGCAACGGCATCACACGGCTGGTGCATATGAGCGCGCTTCATGCCAATCCCGGCGGCCCCAGCGCTTATCTGCGCTCCAAGGGCGAAGGCGAAAAAATCGTGCTGGCGTCGGACTTGCAGACGACTGTTTTTAGGCCGTCGGTGATCTTCGGCCCCGGGGATTCCTTTCTCAACCTGTTTGCCCGGCTGACGCACCGCCTGCCACTGTTGCCGCTGGCATCCCCCAACGCGAAATTCCAGCCGGTGTTCGTGGAAAATGTGGCACAGGCGTTTGTGGCCAGTCTTTCCAATCCCGCCACTTTTGGCCAGGGTTACGACCTGTGCGGATCCAAAGTCTACAGCTTGCGGCAACTGGTGGAATATGTGGCACAGGTCACCGGCCATGACCTCCGTATCATCGGTCTGAATGACAGGCTGTCCTATCTGCAGGCAATGCTGATGGAGTGGCTGCCGGGCAAGCTCATCACCCGCGACAACTATCATTCGATGCAAGTGGACAGCGTGTGCGATTGCGCGGGCAGCAACAACCTTGCAACAGTATTCGGCATCCGCCCGACTCCGCTGGAAGAAGTAGCGCCGCTCTATCTGGCGCACCAGCTTCCGCGCGAGCGGTATAATCGTTTCCGCGATCGGGCCGGACGATAGAAACAGCCATGCAATGAAAACCTATTTAGTGGGCGGTTCAGTTCGCGACGAACTGCTGGGCCTGCCGGTCAAGGACCATGATTACGTCGTCGTCGGCTCCACCCCGGAGGAGATGGCACGGCTCGGCTACCGTCCGGTGGGCAAGGACTTCCCGGTATTCCTCCATCCCCGGAGCCAGGAGCAATATGCGCTGGCACGTACCGAGCGCAAGACTTCCCGCGGCTACAAGGGCTTTGAAGTTTATGCTGCGCCCGAAGTCACGCTGCAAGAAGATCTGGCGCGGCGCGACCTCACCATCAATGCCATTGCCAAGGATCAGGACGGCAACATCATCGATCCGTTTGACGGCGTAGCTGACCTCGAAGCAGGCGTGCTGCGCCACGTCAGTCCGGCGTTCAGCGAAGATCCGGTAAGGGTGCTGCGCACGGCACGGTTTGCCGCACGCTTCGGCTTTCGTATTGCGCCGGAAACGCTCGCGCTGATGAACGATATGGTGCACAACGGTGAAGTGGACGCGCTGGTGCCGGAACGGGTGTGGCAGGAATTTGCGCGCGGCCTGATGGAACATAAACCGTCGCGCATGTTTTATGCACTGCGCGAATGCGGCGCGCTGACCCGCATCATGCCGGAAGTGGATGCCTTGTTCGGCGTGCCCCAGCCAGCACAGCATCACCCGGAAATCGATACCGGCTTGCACAGCATGCTGGTGATCGATTATGCCGCCTCACAGAATTATTCGCTACCGGTGCGCTTCGCCGCGCTCACGCATGATCTCGGCAAAGGCACTACCCCGCCGCAGGAATGGCCGCGGCATATCGGCCACGAAGCCCGTAGTGTGCAGTTGGTCAAGGATCTCAGCGAGCGCATCCGTGCCCCCAATGACGAACGTGATCTGGCATTGCTGGCGGCGCGCTATCACGGCGACGTACACCGGGCAGCGGAATTGCGCCCCACTACCATCGCCGACATGCTGCAGGCGGTGGATGCTTATCGCAAACCGGAGCGCTTCGAGGAGTTCCTGCAGGCTTGCGCGTGCGACTTTCACGGCCGCCCCGGCTACGCCGAAAAACCCTATCCCCAGGCGGAGCGCTTACGCGCAGCGTTCAGCGCAGCCCGCAGCGTGGATGCCGGGGCCATTGCCGCCGAACTGGCCAGCACTATCGCCGACCCCACCTGCCTGCCGCCTGCCATTAACGCCCGGGTGCGCGAAACTCGCATCGCCGGAATAAAAGCCCGGCTGCTGTGAACGCTTACAGTGTCTTAAAGAACCGCCGCATGGCTCAGCGGTCATTCTGGTGTTTGCAAACGAAAATAGAGCGAACCTCCTCTTCTGCCCGCCAATGAAAAAAGCTTCCTTCCTGCTGCTCATGTGGTCAGTGCTATTCATGCCGGTGGCACTTGCAGAACCACGGCCGGATGAGGATATTGAGGTTAAGGTGCAGATCGCGGGGGAGAATGTGATTGTTGATCTGACCTTTGTTGTTCCGGCCACCCGACAGGAGGTCTGGGCTGTGCTGACCGATTTTGGGCACATGGCTGATTTTGTCTCCAACCTGAAGGAGAGCAAGGTGGTCAGCATTTCTGGAAACACGCTGAAGATTTTCCAGCGCGGCTTTGCATCGTATGGCCCGATCAGTTTTCCATTTGAGTCAACACGGGAAATACGGTTGCTCCCCTTCGATAAAATCAAGTCGCACATGATCAGCGGCAACATGCGCAAGATGGAAGGAACGACGCGGCTGGTCGATGAAGGTGGGCAAACTCGGATTATCTATCATACCGATACCATCCAGGAGGTTTGGGTACCGCCATTGGCGGGAAATATTTTTATCGAGCATGAAGTTCGAGAGCAATTCAAGGAAATGCGGAATGAAATAATCAAGAGAAAACGGGCGTCCGCTTCTTCGATACCAGCCCGAAGCTTTACACATTGAATTTGGCGATGCTGTTCTGCTGGTTGAGCAGGAAGAGGAAACGACCGCACTCGACGCTCGGCTACAAACCATCAATGCAGTTTCTGCTGAACTGGACCACCGCCCAACAAGATAAAAACTGATAGCATGACCCCCCCGCTCGTTGGAAGACAAAAACCGAGGGAACCTCATTTTGAGTAATCAGCAGTGATAAAAACAAATAATCCACCCCCACAAGACTTTTCCACCCTCCCTCCCGATAGCGTGTTGAACGCGCTGGAAAGCGTAGGCTTCCGCAGCGATGGCCGCCTGCTGGCGCTCAACAGCTACGAGAACCGCGTCTATCAGATCGGCCTGGAAGAAGGCGCGCCGCTGGTGGCGAAATTCTATCGTCCCGGGCGCTGGACGAATGCCGCCATACTCGAAGAACACGCCTTCGTGCAGGAGCTGGTCGAGCGCGAAATTCCGGTCGTGCCCGCGCTGGTGCTGGATGGAAAAACGCTGCACAGTTTCGAGGGATTCCGCTTCGCTGTTTTCCCCAAGCACGGTGGCCGTGCGCCCGAACTGGAAGGCCGCTCCACGCTGGAATGGATGGGGCGCTTCCTCGGGCGCATCCACGCCGTCGGCGCGCTCAAGCCGTTTCACGAACGCCCCACGCTGGATATCGCCAACTTCGGTGAACGGCCGCGCGATTATCTGCTCGCGCATGAATTCATTCCGGCTGATCTCGATGCGGCTTATCGCAGCGCGGTGGATCAGGCGCTGGACGGCGTGCGCCACTGCTTTGCGCGTGCGGGGGAAGTGCGCGCATTGCGCCTGCACGGCGACTGCCACGTGGGCAACGTGCTATGGACGGAGCAGGGTCCGCACTTCGTGGATTTTGACGACAGCCGCATGGGGCCGGCGGTGCAGGATTTGTGGATGCTGTTGTCAGGCGACCGCGCCGACATGGTGCGGCAGTTGACCGACGTGCTGGTCGGGTATGAGGATTTCTGCGATTTCAACGAACGCGAGTTGCATCTGGTCGAGGCACTGCGCACCCTGCGCCTGATCCATTATGCGGCATGGCTCGCGCAGCGCTGGGAGGACCCCGCTTTCAAGCAGGCGTTCCCATGGTTCAACACCCAGCGTTATTGGCAGGATCGCATCCTTGAATTGCGCGAACAAATCGCACTGATGGATGAGCCGCCGCTGTGGCAGGCACTGTAGGTGCACGGCTCAACTGAGTCTTTATATGGATACGAAAACGATCCTTTGCCCTTGCGGGAGCGGCAACAAAGAATACGCCGACTGCTGCGGCCGCTATCTGAATGGTGGCGAAGCTGCTGCCACTGCAGAAGCATTGATGCGTTCGCGCTACACTGCCTACACACTCGATCGCGAAGATTATCTGCTGGTAACCTGGCATCACAGCACACGCCCGGCCGCACTGGAACTGACCAGCGAACCGCGCAGCCAATGGCTGGGACTGGAAGTGCAGCGCCATGAACAGCCGCAGCCGGATCAGGCGGTGGTGGAATTCGTGGCGCGCCACAAGGTGGGGGGACGCGCACATCGTTTGCATGAAATCAGCCGTTTCGTGCGCGAGGCGGGGCAGTGGTTCTATGTGGATGGCGCTATCGTCTGAAGCAGAGTGGCTAACGTGCCATTGATGCGCGATAAAGCTGCCGCGCCTCTTCTTCCTTGAGTGTATCGTTGATTTCACGCATGACGCCGTTCATGTCGACCGGCTTCTCAACACGCTCGAAGCACCCGGTCAAAACACTCTCCGGGCGCAACTGGCTGCTCTGGTAGAGCGACCATATCTCCATGCCATAGTCGGTGGTCAGCAACTCGGGTGCAAAGCGGCCGAAGTAAGTGGCTAGGTTCTCGACATCCCGCAGCAGCATTTTGCAGGCCTGATTGTTGGCGGCCGCATCGATGGCCTGAGGCAGATCGATGATGACGGGCCCTTCGCTGTCGACCAGCACGTTGTATTCGGACAGATCGCCGTGCACGATCCCGGCGCAGAGCATGCGCACCACCTGCATGATCAATATGTGGTGGTATTCGCGCGCCAGCTCGGCAGTGAGCAGCAGATCGTTGAGCCGTGGCGCGGCATTGCCCTCGTCGTCTGTCACCAGCTCCATCAGCAGCACGCCCTCATGAAAGTTATACGGCTTGGGCACGCGCACACCTGCGGCGGCGAGCCGATACAGGGCGTCCACCTCGGCGCTCTGCCAGGCATCTTCCTGCGCTTTGCGTCCATAGCTGGTGCCTTTTTCCATGGCGCGGGCACGACGGCTGTTTTTCACTTTGCGGCCTTCAGTGTAGTCCACGCTCTGGCGGAAACTGCGCTTATTGGCCTCTTTGTAAACTTTCGCGCAACGCACCTCTTCTCCGCAGCGCACCACGAAGACCGTAGCTTCCTTGCCGCTCATCAACTGACGGATGACCTCATCGACCAGGCCATCCTGGATCAGCGGTTCAATTCTTTTGGGGGGTTTCATCGGTGTCGCACTGCGCTCATGTTTCTCCGTTCATCCTGAAGGCAACCAATACCACGGAACACACGGAATATACAGGAAAAAGCTGGGCTTGAACTGAATCCATGAATACTCTTTTCAGCATCCAATCAGTTATTCGGCACACGGATAGATACGCTTTCGAACGAATTAAATGAAGCGCTTATCACTGATTTTACTAGAATCCACATATAGCACATGTACGAGAAGAATCTCATGGCTCAACTATTCAGCTGCGTGGTGGGGTTGCGCATGGAAGATTGGGGGGGAATCCCCCCTAGCCCCCCTTTTTTAAAGGGGGAAATTAAGGTCAGTGCTGCGAAACTGGGTGTCTTCTCTCTTTGAAAAAATGGTTTGAGGGGATCGTCACTGGAGCCTCGTCCGGTGCGCTCGCTTCTTCCCCCTTCGAGAAAGGGAGATTGAGGGAACCATCACCGGGATCTCATTCGGCACACTCGTTATCTCCTCCCTTTGAAAGAGAGGAACTGAGGGTATCGTCACTGGAGCTTGGTCCAGCTCACTCATTATTCTCCCCCTTTGAAAAAGGGGGACTAAGGGGGATTTGGAGATTTAATTTATGGAACGCTACAACTCAAAACTTAAAGGACTCTCCCGCACGCTCAGAACCAACCTGACCGATGCAGAGCAAGTGCTGTGGCAACACATTCGCCGCAAGCAAATACAAGGCGTGCAGTTCTATCGTCAAAAACCATTGCTCGCATTCATTGTGGATTTTTATTGTCCGGCTGCAAAACTGGTGATCGAACTCGATGGTAATCAACATTACGAAGAGGAATATCAGACTAAAGACCAAGCGCGAGATGACACGCTGGCTGGATTGGGTTTGCAAGTACTGCGCTTTGATAATCGGCAAGTGTTGTCGGAGATAGATGCGGTGCTGGCTGTGATTGACGCAACAGTGAAGAAGCGAGTGGTCGTAGAGAAAAACAGGGAGTAGTTTCGGCACCCGCGCGATGATTGCCATTTGCCATAGAATCACGGCGTACAGTTTTTCGCGTGCACCAATAGCGCTGTGGCATTTGGCGCTTGTGTCAGCGTTTTCGGAGTGGGTCCAACAAAGATGCAAGTCCATTGTGATCCAGCTCTTGCATCAACGCCAATAGATTGCCGATTTCGCCGGGAGGAAACCCTTTGCGAGCAAACCAGTTAAGGTATCTCCCCGGCAAATCAGCTATTAGATGGCCTTTGTACTTGCCGTAAGGCATGACTCGGGTAACCAGTAGCTGCAAGTGTTCCGGATTCATCGCTGCCAAGTGTTTCCGATTTTGGGAGTATCATTTTATGCGAACAGAGCAATTTCCCAAAATTAACGTTGGCGGGAGGTGACGCCTGGTGCGAAAAAGCAAGACGGTGGCAATCATCGGCGGCGGCTTGGCTGGACTGTCAGCCGCCCGGCTGCTCTGTCTCAAGGGCATGGCAGTCAAGCTATTCGAGGCCAACGACAAAGTGGGTGGTTGCTGTGCTGCCACGCACCTTGATGGATATACATTCAATAATGGCGTCGTCTATCTGGCGCTTCCCGGAATGCTGGATCAACTGTTCCGCAAACTGGAACTTGATCGTCATTTGCTCCTGCCGTTGCGAAGAATCTCTGCCATTCAGACGACTCAATCCAACAAACACCAGAATGAGACATGAAATACCACGAATACGTCACAGTAGAATCACAATAAAATTACAATAGATCAATATAATAGGTTATGGATGCAAGCATCATTCTGAAATACGGCTCTGCTGCTTTGAAGACTGGGAACCAACTTCCTACAGCCTTATTTTAGAATCGACCAGCTTCAAGTTGGAGGTGCAACATGGCGAAGACGGCTGCAACGCTAAAGTGGGACGCATGGGCTGCCCCGCTATGCCTGTTAGCCCGGCTATACCTGATAGTCCGATCAGACCTCGAGCAATGGCGAGCGGCCAAGCAGCCTTCCGTCAACAAACTGCTGATCAAGGGCATCTGCCGCAACGGCAAGACTTTCCGCCCCAGCGACTGGGCTGAACGGCTGTGCGGCGCGGCGGTCGTGTTCCTCCCAGACACCGCATTACCATCCAGCGCGCAATCCACCACTCGCCCCTATCATGGTTACTCCGCCTACGTGCGGCCCGCTTTCATTGATGGCGCCCGTTGCGTGATCATCGACGCGCGCCTGCGCGATCTTGAGCCACGCGCTTGGGATTACGTCACCGGTTTCGCGCACGACAACGATCTTGTCACGCTCGATCTCGCCGACCTCGTGGCCGCGCCCGCGTTGCCAGAAATAACCCTCGCTGCCGCCTGACACCTTCCCAAACCTGCAAAAAAAATGCAGGCTGGTTCAGCGGTTCCTTAGTGGCGGGGGGCTGAGGAACATCTCGCGACAGCGACCCCGCTTGCGCACCCTGGTGCCATCACGGTTCTAATAATCTTCACCGCGACGCCCACTTCGCCATCGCGCGATTCGATGCGCACAATCTCCCCGTCGCACATGAGCATCAGTTTGCCGCGCGAGTCATTGAGTCTGATCGTTGGATTGATCCTGCTTCCGGGTGCGTAAGACGCATCCGCCAAATCCGCTTCGATATACATTCCCGACGGACTGATATCGCGTGTAATCCCCACTGTACTTCCCAGCTTCACGGAATACGTAGCGAGAAGCCGTTCTTCTTTCCTGAAATTTTTCATCAATACGCCCATGAACTGTTTGTAGATTCACATCTCGCATCGCCTTGCATGCGATCGCCGACCATTTGACTCAGGTCATATACTAGACTCTGGGCTGGAAGCGGTCATGGAACAGGTCTATTGAATTGAACAGGCCGCTATAGCAGATTACTGCTATGCGAATTGCGGTTCGTTGCATCCGGATTCGTTCCGGATCATGGCTGAGCCGGCTCAATGCCCTCGTACGCCAGTTCAAGGGTTTCAATCGCCACATCGCCTCCCGCTTTTCCGCTGAGGGCCGGTCCTACCCATTTAACGGGATAGGCATTGGAGAACTTCCAGCGCAGCTTCACGGTGAGGCCGTCGATGTCATATACAACGATGCTGCCATGCGCGCGCCGAATCTTTCCTTTAATAACGTCGTTGTACCAGTTGTACAGCTCGCGCGAGTTGGTAAGCCCTCTTTTAAGAACAATACTTGCGCGCTTTGTTTGACCGGGTATGTTGTGCGCGGCCGTATTCTTCTCTTTCTTGTGATACTCGGTCAGGTCCGCCGGGTTCACTTGCAACTCATGCGGCGGTAGGATCTCATCCGCTGCCGTGGCCGGACGCACGTTGCCTTTGCGGTGTAGATCATCTGACTCATCCCGGGGAGGCAGGTCGCCCTCTTCCACCAAACCGCTGCACTCGCTAAAACCCGCCCGCCCGATGCCATCGATCTCGACCAAAAAATTGAAATTGCGATAAGGATCTTTTCTACCTGACACGGTTACCTCCGCTTATTTGATGACGGCTAACCCGCCCTGCCAAATGCCGATGTGCACATAAAACGCAGCCTTCCGGGTTTCACCAAAAAGTGTGACCTCATGCCGCTGTTGTGTCGAGAGAAAACGTTCAGAACTTGGGCTGGATTGGTTCGCCGGTTCGGACAAATCTGGGCACTGGCTTATCATGATTCATATTTGATATTGGTGCGCCTGAGATGATGAGTCTGGGTACTGGCTAATAGTCATTTACTGCTTTGAGCAACCCTAATTCTGGCAAATTCCACGCCCTTTGAATGCCTCTCAACGTCAATATTTACTCAATTTGTGAGGGGTTTTCAGAGTAAAGGACGCACTTTTTAGAGCATCCAGTTTGATGGGTTAGCGAGACGCTTGGCCATGGAACACTGACGGCAGTCTGCTGATTTTCAGCCGCTATAGTCGCGTGGCTGCTACTTCAAGTTAGAGGACAAGAGCTGATTGAGTTCTTTCCATTCTGTAGTATTAGCCTTGGCTGACTCGTCCATCAGCATCAGTTTAATCCTGATTTGGGATTGGGATACTAGGTATTTCTTTTGTAGCGACTCAAAAATCAACTTGCCATTGGCGAGTGACAGATAATCTGTTTTCCATTTTGAACTTAGCGTTTTCTCTAGCTTATTACAGTTGGCTACAAACGTTTGCTCCCACGTCGAAAGGTCTAATTCAGCAAGTTTATTTGCTACTTGCTCAATCTGTTGCTTTAGAACTCTAGCGATCTCTGGAAACTCTTTTTCTCTGAGACCTTTTACACGCATTCCGCAACTAAGATCCTGCAGGTTTTCGTAAGCTTCCATCGCAGTGACTAGCTTCAGTTGTGCTAAAGCATAGTCTTTTATGTCGGCAGTTAGTTTTGCGCGAGAAGTGGGCTTCTCACTTGCCGATTCACGAAACAAGTTATAGATAATTCTGTCGTTTAACAGGTAGTTCTCAATGCAATTGAGCGGAGTCCGATTTAGTGGACGGGCAAGTCATCTAGATTATGCCGCAGATTGTTGTCTGTTGGCATAAAACTGGTTAGCGAAATCAGCGGGT
>JAYSQR010000050.1:0-63593 GCA_043721435.1 Nitrosospira sp.
ATTGTCGACCATCGACATCTCGACGGTGACCGGTTCCAACGACGCGATTGCGGCGCTCGACAACGCCATCAGCACGCTTAACAGTGTGCGTGCGGACCTCGGTGCCATTCAGAGCCGGTTTACGTCGACGGTCGCCACCTTGGCGACCGTTACGGAAAATCTGACCGGCGCCCGCAGTCGTATCCGCGACACCGACTTTGCGATGGAAACAGCCAATCTGTCGCGCGGCCAGATCCTGCAACAGGCGGGTGTGGCGATGCTGGCCCAGGCCAACGCGTTGCCCAACAACGTGTTGGCTCTGTTGCGTGGCTAAGCTGTGAGGTAACAAGATAAATCTCGGCCGGATTTTCCGGTCGGGATTTTCCCTTGAAAGGAGAAATTATTATGTATATTTCACAAATGAATACGAGTGGACCCAATCTGTCGACAACGACCGGCGCTGCCCCTGCTCCTAGAACTGCTGCTCCGCCATCGCCCGCTCCCTCTTCTGCGCCGGTTGCTCCAGCCACGACCGCAGCCCAGCAAGACGTGCAGGTGAAAGAGGCGGTAGCCCATATAAACAGCACCATTCAGATGATGACTTCCAACATCGCGTTCAGCACCGACGCGGAAACTGGTATCAAAAGCGTGTCGGTGATCGACTCGGTCACGAAAGAAGTGATCCGGCAGATGCCATCCAACGAAGTGATCGCCGTTGCGCGGGCGCTGGACAAATTGCAGGGCCTGATCATTCAGCAAAAAGCATAAAACCCGGCCCTATGTGGCATGAATTATGCTTTGTTTCTACTGATAATCTGGTCGAAGCATAAACAATTTTTAGGTGGGGGGTCGTAATGGCGAATCTCGCGGCACCGGGTCTAGGCTCCGGCCTGGATGTGAATGGAATTCTCACCAAGATCATGCAGGCTGAAAGCCAGCCCCTGACAGTACTGGCGAAGAAGGAAGCGGCTTTCCAGGCAAAGCTTTCGGCCTACGGCAGCCTCAAGGGCACGATTTCATCGTTTCAGTCCGCAGTATCAGCGCTGAACACCCAGTCCAAGTTCAAGGCATACAACGCCACCCCTTCGGATAGCACAGTTTTGACCGCTTCCACCTCGAGCATCGCGACTCCCGGCAGTTATGCAATTACGGTCGGTCAACTGGCGCAAGCACAAACCCTGCTGACCTCCGCCAAAACCACCATGACTGCCGCTATCGCCGCTACGGGAACATCCACCACGCTGACGTTTCAATTCGGCGCCATCAGCGGCGGAACACTGACAAATGGGGTCTACGCCGGCGCCACCTTTACCCAGAATGCCACCCAAGCGACCGGCACCGTGACCATCACCGATGCCAACAATTCGCTGCAGGGTATCCGCGACTCGATCAATGCGGCAAATATAGGCGTAACCGCCTCGATCGTGAACAATGGCAACGCCACCACCCCGTATAACCTGGTTCTGACCGCGAACGATACTGGCCTGGCGAGCAGCATGAAAATCACCGTGGGCGGGGGGGCGGATGCGTCCATTAGCAGCCTGCTGGCCTATGACCCGGCTGCCGCTCAGAGCCTCACCCAGAGCGCAGTCGCGCAGAATGCAACATTGACGGCAAATGGGGTGGCAATCAGCAGCGCTTCCAATGCGGTGACGGGGGCGGTAACGGGCGCAACACTCAATTTAGCCAAGATTGGCACCACCAATCTGTCTGTGACGCGCGATACCGCATCGGTAAGCGCATCCGTGCAGGCCCTCGTTAAAGCGTATAACGACACCACCACCACGCTCAAAGGCTTCATGAGCTATGACGCCACCACCAAGAAGGGCGGGATCCTGCTCGGCGATAGCGCGACGCAGTCGATTCAGTCCCGGATCCGCAGCACGCTTACGGCTGCGCTGACCGGCCTGGGCAGCAGCAGCCTGACAACGCTGTCACAGATTGGCGTTTCTTTCCAGAAAGACGGAACCTTGACGCTGGACAACACCAAGCTGCAAGCGGCCCTTACCACCAGTTTCGGCGACATGGCGAGACTCTTTGCTGCCGTGGGCAAACCAACCGACAACCTCGTGACCTATATCAGCTCTACCGCAGCCAGCACTACCGCCCTGCCGAGCCTGGGCGCCACAGTTGGCTCGAATAAAGGCACCCAGGCGGTGCAGACCGGCTCGGCTGCAGCAAACCTGACGATCACGGCAGGGGGCGGGGGAAACGACAACTTTAATGTAGCCGTGGACGGTGATGTGGCCGTATCGGTCACCCTGACACCAGGGGCGCCATATGCCAGCGCCGCCGCGCTGGCAACGGAAGTGCAGACACAAATCAACGCTGCGCTTACGCTGGCGGGCCAGAACACTACGGTCAGCGTCGCTGCGGATGGCAGCGGCAAAATAGGCATTACCTCGAATACCTTCGGCTCGACTTCAGCGGTCAGCGTGACTGCGGGTTCCAATACCGGCAACACGGATTTGCTTGGCAGCACCCCGGTCTCGTCCACGGCAACAACGATTACCGCCGCCGTGAACGATACGCTGGCGCTCACGCTGGATGGTGTCAGCACCAGCGTAACTCTGACTGCGGGAACCTATACCGCGAGCGAACTCGCGGGGGCAATCCAGTCGGCGATCAACAGCGCCCCGGCCTTTTCCACGCTGGGCAAGTCGGTGACCGTCAGCCAGACCCTGGACGTACTGACCATCACTTCCAACCAGCCCGGCGCTTCCTCAGCGGTGAGTGTTACTGGCGGCACTGCCAAAACCAACCTGCTCGGTGCGGTTCCCACCACCAGTACGACCGTGGGCCAAGTCAACGGCACCCGGCCGGGAAGTTATGCGCTGACTGTTACCACTCTGGCGACGCAGGGCAATAGCGTGGGTTCGAATAAAGGCACCCAGGCAGTACAGACCGGATCGGCTGCGGCAAACCTGACGATCACGGCAGGGGGCGGGGGAAACGACAACTTTAATGTGGCCGTGGACGGCGGCGTGGCCGTATCGGTCACGCTGACACCAGGGGCGCCGTATGCCAGCGCCACGGCGTTGGCGACGGAAGTGCAGACACAAATCAACGCCGCGCTCACGCTAGCGGGGCAAGGCACCAAATCGGTCAGCGTCGCTGCAGATGGCAGCGGCAAGATAAGCATTACCTCGAATGCATTCGGCTCTACCTCGGGGGTCAGCGTGACCGCGGGCTCCAATACCGGCAATACGGATTTGCTCAGCGTTGCGCCGGTTTCTTCCACGGTCGCAACGATTACCGCCGGGGTGAACGATACGTTGGCACTCACGCTGGACGACGTCAGCACCACTGTGACACTGGCTGCGGGCAGCTACACTGCCACCACGCTCCTAGCGCAAATCCAGTCCGCGATCAACGGCACTTCTGCTTTCGTCACAGCGGGCAAAACGGTGAACGTCAGCCAGGCAGCGGATGTATTCACCATTACCTCGGACAACTACGGTTCCAACTCGATCGTGAGCCTAACCGGCGGCACCGCCACGACCAATCTGTTCGGCGCATTGCCTACTGCAACCACCGGGGTGGATGCCGCCGGTACCATCAATGGCGTGGCCGCGCTCGGTTCCGGCCAGTTCCTTACCGGGGTAACAGGCAATGCAGCAGAAGGCCTCAAGGTTCAGATTATCGGCGGATTGACCGGTGCGCGCGGCACGGTGGATTATTCACAGGGTTATGCCTATTCGTTGAACAAGTTGCTGGATAACTTTCTTGCCTCAGCCGGTTCGATTGCCACTCGCACCAACGGCATCAACAAAAGCATTACGGACATCGCCCATCAACGGGAAGTCTTGAACCGGCGATTGGCCACTACCGAAGAGCTTTACCGCAAGCAATTCACTTCCCTCGATACGTTGATTTCCAAAATGAATAACACCAGCAATTCCCTGACCTCGATGCTGGCCAGTTTGCCTACTGCATCCGGCAGATAACGGTTATTGCACCCAGATTAAAATTTAACACCGGAGAACGATGATGAATGCCATGAACCGAAGTGCACTGAATGCTTATTCGAAAGTCGCTGTTGATGCGAGCGTGGCGACAGCCAGCCCGCACGAGCTGGTTGCCATGCTGTTCGCTGGGGCAATCAAGTCAGTTGCCACCGCCAAATTGCATATGCAGCACAAGGACATTGCCGCCAGGGGAAAGGCTATTACCAATGCAATTGCCATCATCGACGAAGGGCTCAAGATCAGCCTGGATGATAAGGCAGGCGGGGAGCTGGCGCAGAACCTGAAAGCGCTGTACGAGTATATGTGCCAGCGCCTGATCATAGCCAACGCCAACAACGAGACCGAGCCTCTGGACGAAGTGTGTCGTTTGCTGAACGAGCTGAGTGGCGCATGGAACTTGATTGGCGAGCAACGGACCGTCGCAGCCCCAACTGTTGCTGCCCCCTCCAGGCAGCAGATTCAAAACCATGCCGCAGTGCACTATGGCTCGGCCTGATGAATTGACAGCGATGGAAACTCTGTCTGTTTACGCGGCAGTCTGGTCCGATACGCAGAAAATGCTGGGTGCCGCCAGGGGTGAAGATTGGGACAATTTGATTGGCCTGGAGCAGGGTCGTCGCGCCCAGGTCGAGAAAATGCTGCAGATGGACAGGGGCAATGTGGAAAACCCGGAATTTCTGACCCGCAAGTCGGAACTGATCCGCAGCATCATTACTGCCGATGAAGAAATCAAATTGCTTACCCGTAAATGGATGGACAAGCTCGGGGAAACATTGAACATCATCGGTGTGGACAAACGCCTGAAACAGGCTTATGGAGCCTCTGATCTTGATTGATTCTTGCAAATGGACACAATAACCCGATCATTTCCGCCGACAGACACCGGCAGGGTCGATATAAGATGGTATCTGCGGTGATGAGCACCGCCATGATCGAGATTTCTATGCAGCAACTAACGCAGACCGCGCTACACAGAGAGGACTATGGATACCATCACCACACTGGCAGCTTATGCCAGGGCAGACACTACGATCATCGCAGCGGATGTCCGCCGCACACCATCTTCATGCAATGGGCATAACAAGTGAATAATACACAGATCATCGCCGCCTACGAAACCATTCTGTCCATTACCGGACAGATGCTGGAGGCTGCCAGAAGAAAAGACTGGGTTTATCTGAAGGCGCTGGAGGAAGATTGCAGAGCCATCATGGCAGCACTCAAGGCGGCCAATGCCGGTCCGCTCGGCGGCGATCAGCAGCAGCGCAAGGTGGAAATCATCCATAAAGTGCTGGCGGATGACGCCGAGATCAGAAACATCACGCAGCCGTGGATGGTGCATCTGCAGGATATCCTCAAAGGTATCGGTTGCGAGAATAATTTGAACCAGGCTTGCGGTCCCAACGGTGGCAGTTAGGGAACCTCTGCACAAATTCCACGCTGGCTCACCGGTGGGCCCAGTCAGTTGTTCCTTGGCGCCGAAGCACCGAGTTCTTGAAGTGCGTTTCGGAATAAGCCCACAACCCAAAGGAAAGTAGTCATGGAATTCCCCGACCTGAACCGGCCCGCCAGACTTGGCATGCCGGCACAGCCATTGATGGTGGAATCCATAGCGCGGGTTTCCCCGGCAGCCGATGTCACAAAGAAACTGCCGGATCTTTCCCTCGCACAAAGATATCTGGCCAGCGTTGAAGCACGACTCGCCAATGGCAGTTTCAAAGTCCTGGTCAATGGCCAGGAACTGCAAATGAACCTGCCGGAGAGAGCCCGCCCTGGCGACCAGTTGAACTTGCTGCTGATCGCCAAGGAGCCGCGCCTCAAGTTCGCGCTGCTGGGCGTCACCACCCCAGTCGCGAGCGAAGGGGCCAATGTAGCGCAAAAATTTCTGGCCAACGTCAAGGCGCAACTTCCCAACGGCAATTTCAATGTTCTGATCAATGGCCAGGAACTGCAATTGCGTCTGCCGGAAAGCACCCGGCCGGGCGACCAGTTGAAGCTGTTACTGACCGTCGGGGAATCGCACCTTAAATCCATTGATGCCGCGCCCACAAGCACCGGCACCGAGGCAGCGCAAAAATTTCCGGTCAGCGTCAAGGCACAGCTCCCCAACGGTAATTTCAATGTCCTGATCAACGGCCAGGAACTGCAACTGCATCTGCCAGAGAGCATCCGGCCGGGCAGCCGGATGGAACTGGTGTTGATCGGCAAAGAGCCGCACCTCAAACCCGCCGCTGCCTTGGCTGCAGGCGCAGCAGATGCGGAATTGAGCAAGACCGGCCGCTTTCTTGGCGCCCTGACGCAGGATGGAACCAGGGCATTGACGACACCATTGGCGAATGCCGCGCCATTGCTTTCTACCCCCCCGATAAACACGCAGCAACTGCCCGCACAGCTGCAGCAGGCCATGTCCGCCAGCGGCCTGTTTTATGAATCCCATCAGGCGCAGTGGATAGCCGGCAAGCGACCGCTGGAACAGCTGTTGCAGGAACCGCAAAGCAAGCTTTCCATCGCCGCCTCGCCTCCCTCCAACAGCACAATTGCAGCCGGGATGCCGCTCAGCGCCGATGCCCCGGTACACGCGCAATCCCTGGCGCTGGTGCAGCAGCAGCTCAACCTGCTGGAAACAGGACACCTCGCATGGCGGGGGGAAGTCTGGCCGGGCCAGTCGATGGAATGGGATATTACCGAACATCCCTCCGCAGAAAATGAACCGGCAGAACTCCCGCGCTGGCAAACCCGGCTGCGCCTCACTCTGCCAAGACTGGGCGAGATCGTTGCAACCATCGGGTTCGACACCCGTGGTGTGCAGGTAGCACTCAGTGCGGCGGATGCCGAAACCCTGTCACTGATGCAGGGTGACCGGCAGCCATTGGCGGCGGCGATGGAATCGGCAGGTTTGAGCGTATTTGGTGTGGAGGTGCAGCGTGACGCCAGAGGGTGAAACCCGGAAAGCCGCCGTTGCGCTGGCCTATCATGTCGGCCGATCTGCACCGACAGTGGTAGCCAAGGGCAGAGGGCTGATTGCGGAAACGATTATTGCCAAGGCCAGGGAATCCGGCGTGTACGTGCATGAATCCCCGGAACTGGTTGCCCTGTTGATGCAAGTGGATCTGGATCAGCACATCCCGCCGCAGCTGTATGTGGCGGTAGCCGAACTGCTGGCCTGGCTCTACCGCCTGGAACGCGGGGAAGAGCCGCTTCCTGCTACATTCGATCCGCGTCTGCCGCCAGAATAATCACTGCTTCCGCTTCCGATCCAGTTCCAGCTTGGTGATGTAGCGTTGGACCATGGCTATCATATTCTCCGGCGTGTCGGCAAACTCGCACCTGGCACACTGCCACTTCAGGCCATTTCTCTGCGGGATCTCGGAAACGAGATTTACCCTGAGATTGACCTTGGCAGTCCCCACTCCGGGCAAAGCGATGACACAGTTCCGGTAGATGGCACCCTGGTCAAAATTGACTCTGGCATCGGGGTCAACGACTGCCATGCCGCCGCAACTGATATCCTGCAGCATCACTTCGGCAGTGCCGGGTATGCTCCCTGCAGGTAGTGGAATGACGCACTTCAGCGGGTTGATCGTCGGCGTGTCGATGCGGTAATACGCTCTCTTCTGTATGCGCAACAGAGTTTCCGGGATCCGGGTGCGGAATGCATTGCGTCCTTCGTACTGAACTTCCTCGATGCCATGACAGACAAACTGAATCTTCACCTGATCCAGAAATGCGACGACGCTCAGTTTATTCGCTTTCAGTGCCCGCTGGTTGGACGCTTCCTCGGCACCGTAGTCCAGCACCATCTCTCCCTGTTCTGCATCAACGTCGATGATGGTCGTCAGAATAAAGTCATCATCATGGCCGAAGTAGCAGGTGGCCATGACATTGCTCCGCATCATCGACCGCAGTATGTAGAGCTTCTCAACCTCCGAACGAATACGGTATTGATCGTTGCCGGCAGCAGCACCTGCAGCGGACGGCTCGAGTCTCAGCGGCTCATTGGTTGGTTTATGTTCTGACATGACCCGCACCTGTTTGATCATTGCCTGTATTGCCATCATTTTACCCGCCCCGGTGTAAATTATATTGCATTCTTATAGCTTGTTTTCTGTGCTTGCTCCCGCTCGGCTTGAGACAATAGCGCAAGACACGGGCGAGAAAAACAACCAGGCTTCACTATTGCAATGGAATATGTATCAAACCTGCATGCTCATGATTTCATGATACGCCGACACCAACTTGTTGCGCACCTGCACCATCGTCTGGAAAGAAATATTCGCCTTTTGCAGCGATATCATCACATCCTGCAAATTCGCGTTCGGTGCACCCAGTTCAAATTGTTTTGCCAGCTTGTTGGTTTCCTGCTGGGCATTGTTGACCTGATCAACCGCGGTTTTCAGCACCTGGCCGAAATCCACAGTGGCAGCACCCTTGGCAGCAGCGCTGGCGGATGCATTCCCGCCCGCCATGGCCGATGCCGCGCGCAGTTGCGCCAATACGTTGTCAATTCCCGCTTTATCCATAAAATCTCCTGCCTGGTTTCAGATTATCCCAATTACATATCAAACAGATGTTGCGCCAATTTATTGCTTGCATCCTGTGTTGCCGGTAGCTTCAAATTTTGCAGAGCCCGCTGATTTTTCACTAGCCTGTTTCCGTCAAGCGGTACTGCTGCAGCTTGTACCGCAAGGTACGTTCGGAAATCCCCAGTCTTTGTACCGCCAATTTGCGCGAACCATTCACCGCATGCAAAGTTTCCATGATGTACGCCCGCTCCAACATTTTCATATCCATCTGCGTGCCGGCCGCATCGCCGTGTTTCTCCGTCACCTCAGCACCGACCTCGACCTGCGGCAGATTCAGATCCTCCGCCTCAATCACATCCCCTTGCGCAAGTATCATTGCCCGCTGAATCACATTTTCCAATTCCCGGACATTGCCCGGCCACGTGTGCTGCATTAACCGCGCGACCGTTGATGGCGCCAGTTGCAAAGTGCGCTGTTCAGTTCTGCCGGCATTGCTGTCAAGAATGCGCTGCGCCAGCGGCACAATATCGAGAGGACGTTCCCGCAGCGGCGGGATCAGCATCGGAAACACATTCAAGCGGTAATACAAGTCTTCGCGAAAGCCACCGCTTGCAACCATGGCCGCCATGTCGCGGTTGGAAGTGGCGAGCAATCTGATATCCAGCGCAATTGCCTTGCGCCCCCCTACCCGCTCCACTTCCCTTTCCTGCAGTACTCTTAACAGCTTGGCCTGTAACCCCAGCGGCATTTCCGAAACCTCGTCCAGCAACAAGGTCCCGCCCTGGGCCTGCTCGAATTTCCCAGGCTGGGACTGCGAGGCGCCGGTAAACGCACCTTTTTCATAGCCGAACAGCGTAGCCTCCAGAAGATTCTCCGGGATCGCTGCACAATTGATCGCTACAAACGGCTGCCCGGCCCGCGGCGAGTGGCGGTGAATAAAACGTGCCACGACTTCCTTCCCGCTGCCGCTCTCGCCCGTCAACATAATGGTTGCGGAGGATTGCGCCACCCGCAGAGCCAGCGACAATAACGCACTGGTACGCGGGTCCAGGGCAATCACACCATCGGTACCCTGCTCCACTGTAGGAAGCAAGTATCGTGCCACATACGACGCCAAATTTACCGGTTCAAATGGCTTTATCAGGTAATCGCAGGCACCCGCGCGCATTGCCGCTACCGCCCGCTCGATATCGCCGTAGGCCGTCATCAGCAATACCGGCAGCGCCGGGTTGAGCGTCTTGATTTCCCGCAGCAATGCGAATCCATCCATATGCTTCATCTGCACGTCACTCACCACCAGACCAACCTGCTGTTTTTTCAATATGGCCAGAGCAGCGTCACCGGCGTCGGCAGCCAGCGCAGTATAACCCGCCAGTTCCAGCGTGGCACAAAGTGCCTCCAGCAGATCGTGATCGTCCTCGACTATCAATACGGGCAATTTCGTCATAGTGCACCAACCTCCATCCCGGCTTGCCGGTTTAAGAACTGCTGCGTGCTGCCTGTTTTCCGCGGCAAACACAGAATAAACTCACTACCGGTACCGGGCATCGACTTCACCTGCACCGTGCCGCCCAAGGAGTGGGTAACACCACGTACAATAGCCAATCCCAGTCCGGTACCTTCGGCCTTGGTCGTAAAGAACGGCTCAAACAAGCGCTCCTGAATTTCCTTTTCGATCCCGCGTCCCTCGTCGGTCACTGTCAGCACCACGGCATCGTCGCTCGCGGTACAGTGCAGGATTACCTTGCCACCTGCGGGTGATGCCTGCATGGCGTTCTCTAGCAGGCTCACCAAGGCACCAAACAAGGCTTTGCGGTTTGCCGTCAAACTGGCGCCCGCGCATTCGTCAACCACCTGCAAACGCAGGTCGCATCGCGCCATGTGCGGCTCGATCACTTGCAGCAATTCCTGCACCAGGGAACAAATGGCCACTTCTTCCAGCTCCGCCGTTTCACCTTTTACGAACAACAGCATGTCACGAATCAGGTATTCCAGATGACGCAAACGTTCCAGGGACTTGTCTGCAAATGCCTGGCGCTCGTCGCCGCTTAGCCCCGGGTTGGCCAAGTTTGCGGTATACAACAAGGCGGTAGCCAGTGGGGTACGCAACTGGTGGGCCAGACCTGCGGCCATTTCGCCCATCGCGCTGAGCCGCTGGTTGCGCCGCAGATGCTCCTGCATCTCGTGCGCTGCGGTAATATCGTGAATCAGCAGAATCTGCCTGCCTGCGGTATCAACCGGACTTTTTTCGATGCGCACACGCCGCGCCTGGGATGACACTGCCGGTCGCAGATTCCATTCATCCTGGTCGCCGGTTGCCAGCAGTTGCCTGGCAGCCACTTCCTGCCATGGCAGCGACAGCAGCGACTCGCCCAGCATTGCCACGGCCGCCGGATTGACCTCCTCCACCCGGCCACCAGCACCCAGCGCCACCACGCCACCTGGCAGCGTTGCCAGCAATACGCCGAGGCGCTGGGACAGCGCTTCCTTCTCCGCCAGTTGGCAACGCAATTCGCCGTTGGCGAGAGCAAGTTCCTGGGTCAATTGCGCGACCTGTCCCTGCAATTCCTGATAGGCGTCGGAAAGCTGTTCCGAAGCATGACTGAAAATTGCAAATGCCTGCTGCAGGTGCTCGTAGTTAGCGGGTGATGGGCTTGCAGTCGTGGTGACCATATGAGTTCTCTCCATGTCTAGCCAGAATTCTGCTGGCACCTCGTAGGTGCCAAATATTCGGGCCAGCCGATTTCAGGGACGCTCGCAGAATAGCACTGAAGCTGGCCACGACCAGCAACGGAAAAAGGGGGAGAAACCCTCTCTATTCATCGGATCGGAACCCCCAAATATCCAGATAATCGTCACATCGTTTCAACAGGCTGCGGGAAAACTCCGTTTGCTCCAGGCATGGCGCCGTGAGCGCGGAAAATTGAGGTGTAACAACTCGGCTATTATGCATTACATGTATTTTGCTTCCGCTTCCGCCCGATATGAACAGTTTCTCCGGCAGCCTTGCAGAAACGCCCTTTAACCCTGACGCGATACAGCAGATAACCATGATCCAGCAGATGCTTTCGAATAGTTCCCGCCTGGTTCACCTCAAGGACTTATCATGGCAGTAGCAGAAACTCCATCCAGTCCATCCGGCATCACGGGCCAATTCGCAGGATTGGCAAAATTGCAGAGCCTGCAAAGCTCGCAAAAACTCGGCTTGATGCTGGCCGCGGCCGCCCTCATTGCGCTGCTGGCCGGTGCCTGGATGTGGAGCCAGACGCCGGACTATCGCGTGCTTTTTGCCAATGTCTCGGACCGCGATGGGGGCGTAATCATCGGCGCCCTCGAGCAGATGAAAGTGCCGTACAAATTCACCGAAGGCGGCGGCGCCATTCTGATACCCGGTAACCAGGTGCATGAAGTGCGGCTGCGTCTGGCAAGCCAGGGGCTGCCTAAAGGCGGCCTGGTCGGGTTCGAGTTAATGGAGAACCAGAAACTCGGCTCCAGCCAATTTCTGGAACAGGTCAATTATCAGCGTGCCACGGAGGGAGAGCTGGCACGCTCGATCCAGTCGCTGGCATCGGTCGAGAGCGCCCGCGTGCATCTTGCCATCTCCAAGCCCTCTGTGTTCGTCAGGGATCAGCAAAAAACCAGCGCTTCCGTTCTGCTCAACCTGCATCCCGGAAGATTGCTCGAGCCGGCGCAAGCGAGCGCCATTGTGCATCTGGTATCAAGCAGCATACCGGGCCTGGGGGTGAAAGATGTGACGGTTGTCGACCAGAACGGTAATCTGCTGAGTTCTCAGGACAGCGCTTCGCTGAATGCCAAGCTGGATGCCAAGCTGGATGCCGGACAATTGAAGTACGTGCAGGAACTTGAACAGAATTACGTGAAACGCATTGAGTCCATACTCAGCCCCATTACCGGGATCAGCAACGTACGGGCGCAGGTCACCGCCGATGTGGACTTTGCCCACACCGAACGCGCCGAGGAAATCTACCGGCCCAACCGCCGCGATTCCGATCCAGCAGCTGTCCGCAGCCAGCAAAGCACGGAAACCACCAGCAACGGGCCGCAAGGCTCAGGCGGAGTACCCGGAGCGCTGTCGAACCAACCCCCCGAGCCGGCAACCGCACCCATCACTGCCGCCGCTGCGGGCGAGGACGGCACGCCCCCTCCTCCCGCCAATATTCACAAGGAATCCACCATAAATTATGAAGTGGACAAGACCATCCAGCATGTCCGGCAACCGCTGGGCGGCATCAAACGCTTGTCGGTGGCGGTTGTGGTGAATTACCGCAAAGAAACAAATGGTGAAGGCAAAATCGAGCATAAACCGTTGGCCGCCGAGGAAATAGCAAAGATCAATGATCTGGTCAAAGAAGCAATGGGCTACAACAAAGAGCGTGGCGACACCCTGAACGTGGCGAACAGCCTGTTCAGCGAGGCCGAGATAGAGGCCATTCCCGATATCCCGGTCTGGAAAGATCCGGTTATCTGGGAATGGACAACAGAGATCGGCAAGCATCTGCTGATTGCAGCGTTGGTGCTGTATCTGTTGATGGGTGTGTTGCGCCCATTTCTGAAGAAGCTGGCGGGGCCGCCCGTCGTGATACAGCAGACAGATGAAGCGGTCGTGGAGACACCGGCCTTCGTCAGTTATGAGCAGAAACTGGACACGGCCAAGCAGCTGTCCAAGGAAGATCCGAAGGTGGCTGCCGGCGTCATCAAGGATTGGGTAAAATGAACGAAAACGGCCTTCAGAAGAGCGCGGTATTGTTGCTGTCATTGGGTGCAGAGGTGGCGTCGGAAGTATGCAAGCATCTGTCGCCGAAGGAGGTGCACAAGATCGGCGAGGCGATGGCCAAAATAACAGGGGTCTCGCGTGAGGAGGTCCATGAAGTGCTTGTCGACTTCCACAATGCTGCTGGAGCAAAAACCGCCATAGGCACGGACTCGGCAGATTATATCCGCTCCGTGCTTATCAAGGCGCTCGGGGATGACAAGGCCAACAACCTGCTCAACCGCATCATGCACGGTGGCGACACCAGCGGCATCGAAGGATTGAAGTGGATGGATGCACCCTCGGTGGCGGAACTGATCAAGGACGAGCACCCGCAGATCATTGCCACCATCCTGGTACATCTCGAACGAGACCAGGCCAGCGATATCCTTAAACATTTTACCGAGCGGCTGCGCAATGACACGCTACTGCGCATTGCGACCCTGGACGGCGTTCAACCGACCGCGCTCAAGGAACTGAACGACGTCATGATAAAATTGCTGTCCGGCGGCAAGAATATCAAAGAAAGCGCAATGGGCGGAGTTCGCGTTGCGGCGGAGATACTTAACTACATGGGCGCCACCCTGGAGGCGACTGTGATCGACGGCGTCAGATTGCACGATAACGATCTGGCGCAAGAAATCATCGACGAGATGTTCGTGTTTGACAATGTGGTAGACATTGATGATCGCGGTATCCAGTTGCTGCTGCGCGAGATCCAGTCGGAGTCGTTGATCGTCGCCCTCAAGGGCTCAACGCAAGAATTGCGGGATAAAATCTTCAAGAACATGTCACAACGCGCTCGTGACGCGCTCCAGGAAGATCTTGAAGCCAAGGGACCGGTACGGGTGTCCGCGGTGGAAGCGGAGCAGAAAGAAATCCTGAAGGTCGTGCGCCGCCTCTCCGAAGAAGGCCAGATCATCATCGCTAGCAAGGGAGCAGACAGCTTTGTCTAGCCCCATCATCCAGAAAGAGCATCTATCCCCTTACCAACGCTGGGAACTCGATTCGTTTGACGACACCGCACCGCCCCCCCCCCCTGAGCTTGATAACAATCCGGCGGTGTCATTGCCCACCATGGAGCAGGTCGAAAGCATCCGCTCGCAGGCACAAGCTGAAGGACATGCCGCCGGCTATCAGATGGGCAGGAACCAAGCGCAGGCGGAGGTGCAGCGTCTGCAGACGTTGCTGGGTAACCTGGAGCAAGAACTGCAGCAGTTCGACCAGCAGGTTGCCCAGGACTTGCTGATCCTGGCTCTCGACGTCGCCAAGCAGATGCTCTGTCAGGCACTGAAAATCCACCCCGAGTTGGTTCTGGAAGTCGTGCAGGAAGCAATGCGCTGCCTGCCTCACTTTAATCAGCATGCTCACATGATCTTGCATCCCGATGATGCCATTATGGTGCGCTCATATCTGGGCGACCAACTGTCCAATTCAGGCTGGAAAATATTTGAGGACACCCGCATGGAACGTGGCGGCTGCCGGCTGGAAACCTCCGGCAGCCAGGTTGACGCCACGTTGCCCAGCCGCTGGCAAAATGTGCTGGTAGCCCTCAGCCAGGAAGGGAGTTGGCTTGAATAAACCAGACATGAACCGCAGCGAACTCTGGCGCGGCTTTTTCCAGGACTGCAGCCGTCTTGTTGCCAGATCTTCCCCGCTACAGCTAAGCGGCCATCTCACCAGAGTTTCCGGGCTGGTGATGGAAGCAGTGGGCCTCAAGCTTGCGGTCGGCAGCAGCTGCACAGTTTCTCTGCCTGATGGCAACAGCGTCGCGGCCGAAGTGGTGGGATTTGCTGGGGATCGGTTGTTCCTGATGCCCGCCGCTGACGTCCATGGCCTGACTCCAGGTGCCAAGGTGATCCCGACGAAAGTTGCTGAAACGCCGCCCAAGCCCGGCAATGCACAACGTCCGCGGCGGCGCATTGCCGATCTGGCCAGACTTATGCCGGTTGGCCCCAACCTGCTGGGGCGTGTGCTGGATGGCGCCGGGCAGCCGCTGGATCGACTGGGGCCACTGCAGACTGAACACAGCGCACCGCTACAGAGCCGTCCCTATAATCCACTGGAACGCGAACCCATCGGCAAGAGTCTGGATGTTGGCGTGCGTGCCATCAATGCCTTGTTGTGTGTCGGTCGCGGCCAGCGCATGGGCTTGTTTGCCGGCAGCGGCGTGGGAAAGAGTGTGCTGCTGGGCATGATGGCCCGCTATACCAGTGCCGATGTGATCGTGGTGGGGTTGATCGGTGAACGAGGGCGGGAAGTCAAGGAATTCATTGAACATATTCTCGGCGAAGAGGGGTTGGCGCGCTCCGTAGTGGTCGCTGCGCCAGCCGACACTTCGCCACTGTTGCGCCTTCAGGGTGCGGCTTACGCCACAACTATTGCAGAATATTTCCGCGATCAGGGTAAGCATGTGCTGCTGATCATGGACTCTCTCACCCGCTACGCCATGGCACAGCGTGAAATCGCGCTTGCCATTGGCGAACCCCCTGCCACTAGGGGTTATCCACCATCGGTATTTGCCAAACTGCCGCAACTGGTGGAACGCGCTGGCAATGGCACTCATGGCAGTGGCTCAATTACCGCATTTTATACCGTACTGACCGAAGGCGACGATCCACAGGATCCGATTGCCGACAGCGCCCGCGCCATTCTCGACGGCCATATCGTGCTGTCCCGCAGCCTGTCCGACCAGGGGCACTACCCTGCCATCGACATCGAATCTTCCATCAGTCGGGTCATGACCAGCCTGATCTCCCCCGAGCACTTCGACTTGGTACGCCGCTTCAAATACCTTTATTCCCGCTATCAGCGCAGCCGCGATCTGATCAGCGTTGGCGCCTATGTCGCGGGCAGCGATCCCGAGTTGGACCAGGCCATCGCGATGTATCCGAAACTTGAATTATTCCTGCGGCAGGGCATGTCGCAGCAGGAAAATTATGGTGACAGCCTAAAGAAACTGGCTAAGTTGTTCGATATAACAAATAGCAATCTGGAAAATTCTGTTTAACCACGATGACACGAATTTGGGCGATTTTGGCAAAATTCACGACTAGTCACCGTTTTTAGGCTCGACAAGGAGCAATCCGATGACCACACCTTATACCTTGAAGACACTCCTGGACCTGGCGCAGGATCGGAGCGATGCCGCTGCTGCGAGGCTGGGCAAATTGAATGCCCAGGAACAGGGTGCAGAACAAAAACTCCAATTACTGCTGGAATACCAGCGGGATTATCACGCCCATTTCCAGGAACTTTCCAGAAATGGACTTGACCAGGCCGAGTGGCTGAACTTCCGGGCATTCATGAACAAACTGGACACCGCCATAGCCGAGCAACGCAAAGCGGTAGCGAGTTCCCACAATAACGTCCAGGTGGGCAGAATCGACTGGCATGCCCAGCAACATAAGCTCAAATCCTTCGCTACCCTATCGCAGCGCCATCGGCTCGCCGAACTTCACCATGCCTCCAAACTGGAGCAGCGCGAACAGGACGAGCAGACGATTAAATCCCTCGCTCATAACAAGGTTTCGGCACAGCACGAATAAAGCTGCCGCAAAATCAGAATACACGCGCACTCGCGATGGTGACAGCTTCAGCGGCCTGTGCGCATTTTGCACTATCTCCGGGCTGCGCGCCTTATCCGACACTGTAATACAGCATTTTTTTCTAAGGCTCCACAAGTTGGCATGGGTATTGCTTCTAATGGTCATGACATTCACTGAACCCTAAGGAAATCAAATGCAGAACCTGTCTCTACCCGCCAACGCCGCTGCCAATGGCGCTCCCATCACCGTTACTGCAACGATGAATGATACGCTTGGCGCCGGGGATTTCAGCAGGATGCTGGCACGGGAACTGGCCGGAAAAACACCCGAACATGAACCGGGTGTGGATGGTTCGGATGCCGCCACAGCTCCGACGCTGGCCGATAATGGAACGCTGCTGCCGCCTTCAGACCAGGATGCCACCACAACCACGCTACTGGCGCTGATGCCTAGCATTCAGCTTGGCGAGGCTGTTCCTGACTACTTGCAGCAAATTCCCGGCGAGATGCTGCCTGCCGCGCTGTCCAGCCAGATTGCAGGCGAGACACTCTCCACCGCGCTGTCCAGCCAGATTGCAGGCGAGACACTCTCCACCGCGCTATCCAGCCAGATTGCAGGTGAGGCACTCTCCACCGCGCTATCCAGCCAGATTGCAGGTAAGGTGCTCTCCACCACGCTATCCAGCCAGATTGCAGGTGAGGTGCTCTCCACCACGCTATCCAGCCAGATTGCAGGTGAGGCGCTCTCCAGCCAAGCTGCTACTGAGTTACTGGTCGCTACCCCGGCTGGCCAAACTGCCGATGAAGCACTACTCGTTGCACTATCCAACCCAACTCCAGGCGGGGTGCTGCTCGCTGCTTCAGCCAACCCAATTCCAGGTGGGGTAGCGCTTGCCTCCCTGCAAACCGGGGTTTCGGCGCAACGCAACTTATCCCAGGGAACGCACCCCACCAAATCAGCTTCGGGATTGGACAGTATAGATCCGGAATCCGATAAAACGGCGAATTTTGCCGCCTCTGACAAATTTTTGCCACCTATTGCCGCAGATGACAAGATCTCGCGCGCCGTGACACAAATGTTGGCGCAAGACTCCTCTGGTGAAATGTCGTCGCCCCAGACAGGGATTTCCTCTGCGGTTGCTACTGCTTCCCTGACCTCCAATTCCTCGAACATCGATCATAACCATAATCCGAGGCTTGAGGCCCGGGTTGGAACACCGGCATGGGATGGCGCACTGGCGCAGAAAGTAACCTGGATGGTGACTCAGCAACTGCAAGTGGCCCAACTGCAGCTTAATCCGCCGAACCTTGGCCCGATGGAAGTCATGCTCACCGTCGGCAATGGCCCTGATCCCCAGACGCGCATTGAGTTTACCTCTCCTCATCTGGTAGTGCGCGAAGCGATTCAGGCTGCCTTGCCGCACCTGCGGGAAATGATGGAAAACAGCGGGCTCTCGCTGGGAAGTGCAACGGTCAGCGCCGACTCGTTCCAGCAGCAGGCGCAAGCCGGACGCCAGGATCACGCTTCGCCTAAACAGGCGGAGAACATGCCGCAGACCGCTTCCGGCCTTGCCGCTCGTTCCGCAGCAACCCGTGTTCACACTGGCTTGGTTGACACGTTTGCATAGTCCACAGGTTTCACCAATTGGTCGGAATGAGCTATCCGGTTTATAGGGGATCAAACCCGGATAGCGCATAACTAATCACAGCGCCTTGTCTTTGCCCAGGTTTGCCATTTACGGTGAAACAGGGCGATTTTCTATTTGTATGTTTGGTCTGGAAGCACTTGCTTGCGCTTGTGCAATTCGTCACCGACTGTTGTTCTCGGGATGGAAATACGGATCACAATCCGTTTTCAGAATCCGAAGATAACGGGGTTTCACCTGTCTATTCCGTGAATCGCGCTCCAGCGGTTTTAAACATAATCGGAGCATCCAATAAGGAGTGGCCATGGCAACAAAAAATGAGTCGCAGGAAAAGTCAGAATCAGCCCCGAAAAAAAAGGGAAAGCTGCTGAAAATTATGCTCGCACTGGCGGTGTTTGCCAGTGGGGGCGGAGGAGTTGCGTGGTACATGATGCAACAGTCTGCCATTGAGCAGGAAGCCACGGCTCTCCAGGAAAAGCCGCCCACCTTCTTGAATTTTGACTCTTTTACTGTGAATCTGCAGCCGGAGGCTGAAGGTCAATATCTGCAAGTGGGCTTGACGCTGAAACTAACCGAGCCAAGCACGGCAGACGCCATCAAACTGCACACGCCGGAAATTCGCAACAGGATTTTACTGCTGCTGTCCGACAAGAAAGCATCGGAAATCTCTAGCAGTGAGGGCAAACAGCAATTGAGCACGGAGATCCTGGATGTGACCAGGAAGTCGATCTCATCGGAGAAAACTCAACAGGAAATCCTCGACGTGTTATTCACTTCCTTCGTCATTCAATAACCCCGCTATGAGCAAAGAATTTCTCTCGCAGGAGGAGGTGGATGCCCTGCTCAGGGGCGTCAGCGGTGAAGCCGATGAGATTGTTGAGGAGACCGCGGCTGAACAGAATACGGCGTCTGCCCGTCCCTACAACCTGGCGAGCCAGGAACGCATCGTGCGTGGGCGCATGCCTACGCTGGAAAGCATCAATGATCGTTTCATACGCTTTCTGCGCATCGGTATGTTCAATCTCATACGTCGCACCCCGGAAGTCACAGCCGGACCGGTACGAGTACTGAAGTACGGCGAATTCATGCGTAATCTGCCGATGCCGAGCAATCTCAATATGGTGCAGGTCAAGCCATTGCGTGGCACCGCGCTGATCATTATTGATCCCGAACTGGTGTTCCTGGTGGTAGACAACTTGTTCGGCGGTGACGGCAGGTTCCACACCCGCGTCGAAGGCAGGGAATTTACCCAGACCGAGCAACGCATCATCCAGCACATACTCAACGTGATTTTCGAGGATTACGAAAAATCCTGGGAACCGGTTTTTCCAGTGAAATTCGAGTACGTCCGCTCCGAGATGAATACCCGCTTCGCCAACATTGCCACTCCCAACGAGGTGGTGGTGGCCACCACATTCCATATTGCGATTGGAACCGTCGGTGGTGTATTTCATATCTGCATGCCGTATTCCATGATTCAACCGATACGCGATGTCCTCTACAGCAGTCTGCAAGGGGATCATATGGAAGTGGACAAGCGCTGGGTGCAGTTGCTGTCAAAACAAGTGCAGATCATAGATGTAGAGCTGGTTGCCAATCTCGGGCAAGCGCCGGTGACCCTGCGGCAAATACTGAAAATGCAAGAAGGAGATGTGATCTCGCTGGATATTCCTGAAGCAATTGTGGCGCAGGTGGATGGAGTACCGGTACTGGAGTGCAAGTATGGCATTTTTAACGGGCAGTACGCGCTGAAAGTGGACAAGATCCTTACCCAGATGGGAAGCGATTAATTCGAAGGAGAGCATCATGTTGAATTCATCAAGCGAAGAGCAGGCTGACGTCGATGAGTGGGCTGACGCCATGGCAGAACAGAGTACAGCAACCGCAACAAGTGGTGACTCTGCGCTGGGGGAGGCCGGAAACAGGCCGACATCGGTATTTGAGGAATTATCCGGGAGCAAAGGCGGCACCCATGTCAACAACGACCTTGACATGATTCTGGATATCCCAGTGCAAATGACGGTCGAACTGGGGCGCACCAGAATTGCCATCAAGAGCCTGCTGCAACTGGCACAAGGGTCGGTGGTGGAACTCGACGGGCTGGCAGGCGAACCGATGGACGTTCTGGTTAACGGCTGCTTGATCGCCCAGGGAGAAGTGGTGGTGGTCAACGAAAGGTTTGGCATCCGGCTGACTGACATCATTACGCCATCGGAACGCATCCGCAAGCTCAATCGCTAGGATTCTGCAATGCTAAACCGCTATTTTATTCTGTTACCACTGTCACTACCGGTCCATGCCCAGATGGAGGCGCCGCAGCCCGCCTATACGCCGCCGGTTTCAGCACTTTCAGAGGGCAGCATGCTGCAGATGCTCGCCGGGTTGCTGCTGGTACTGGCGGTGATCGCAGCTGCCGCCTGGCTGCTCAAGCGTTTTGCGCTAAATCCCGGCACAGCCACGACGGGTACCATCAAAATTATCGCAGGCGCTGCGGTGGGACAACGGGAACGGGTAGTGCTGGTCGAAATCAGCGGCACCTGGCTGGTACTGGGTGTGGCGCCCGGCCAAGTGCGCACCCTCCACACCATGCCAAAGGCTCACGCCGAACAGATCGCGAACGAGTTGCCCGCTCCACGCAAGGGCTTCCAGGAGTGGCTTAAACAAATAATGGAGAAGCGTGATGCCGGTTGATTCTTCGGCATCTGGCAAGCATTCATTCAAGTCACGGATGAGCACGCAGCTACTTAGTTCCATCTGTCTCAGGCCATGGCTGGTTCGCATCTCCCGTGCCCTGGTCTCCGCTTTGGCATCACGGAAAAAGATTTTCTCAGTCCTGTTCGCGCTGGCAGGCTGCGTTGCGCTGCCGGCTCTGGCCCAGCAATCCGGATTATCCGGCATCACCAGCACCCCTGCGCCAGGCGGCGGTCAGACTTATACCTTAAGCATCGAAACCCTGCTGTTGCTCACTTCCCTGTCATTTCTGCCGGCGGTGGTACTGATGATGACCAGCTTCACCCGCATCATCATCGTACTGTCGCTGCTGCGCATGGCCTTGGGCACCCAGTCCTCGCCACCCAATCAGGTATTGCTCGGCCTGGCGCTGTTCTTGACCTTCTTTGTGATGTCGCCCGTGCTCGACAAAATACACAGCGAAGCTTATCAACCCTTTGCCGAAAAAAAGATCAACATGACGCAGGCACTGGAAAAAGGCAGCGTCCCGCTCAAGGCCTTCATGCTGCGACAAACCCGCGAGGCCGATCTGGCGCTATTCGTCAAAATATCCAACAGCGAAGAACTGCAGAACCCAGACACGGTGCCGATGAGAATCCTGGTTCCAGCCTATGTCACCAGCGAGCTGAAAACCGCATTTCAAATCGGCTTTATGGTGTTCATCCCGTTTCTCATCATTGACATCGTCGTAGCCAGTGTATTGATGTCGATGGGTATGATGATGCTGTCGCCGGTGATTATTTCCCTGCCTTTCAAGCTCATGCTGTTCGTGCTGGTAGACGGCTGGCATTTGCTGATCAACTCCCTGGTGCAGAGCTTCTACACATGACGCCCGAAAGTGTAATGACTTTGGGCCAGCAGGCGCTGGAAATCACCATTATGGTATCCGCCCCCATATTGCTGACGGCGCTGGCCGTAGGTTTGCTGGTAAGCATTTTTCAAGCAGCCACCCAGATCAATGAAATGACGCTGTCGTTCATTCCCAAGCTGTTTTCAATGTTGGCGATGATGATAGTGGCCGGCCCGTGGATGTTGAACCTGATGCTGGACTATATGCGCCGGCTGTTTACCAATATTCCGTGGATGCTGGGATAATCATGCCAGAGCGGGAATATGGTGGGGAATGAGAGCAATTCACTGGTCACGGTCCATAACATGTCCTTCAATTCTCGCTAATGATCAGCATTACCACTGCGGAATTTAATGTCTTGCTGACCGCCTTTCTCTGGCCGCTTACCCGGATACTCGCGCTGATCGCCAGCGCTCCGATTCTCGGCAATCCTGGTGTACCCCTGCAGGTGAAAATCGGGCTTGCTTTCATGATCACCGTAGCCGTGGCACCCACGCTGGGACCGATGCCGCCGGTCGAACTCAGTTCCCCGGCAGGTCTGCTAATCATGGCGCAGCAAATTGCCATCGGCATGGCGATGGGGCTCAGCATCCGCATTGTGTTCGTTGCCGTTGAAATGGCAGGTGAACTCATCGGATTGCAAATGGGACTGGGCTTTGCCACTTTCTTTAACCCGCAAACGAAAGGATTCACGCCAGTCATCGGACAGTTTCTGGGGTTGCTGGCAGCACTTACTTTTCTCGCATTCGACGGCCATTTACAAGTAATTTCCCTGCTGTCTGAAAGTTTCCGCACCCTACCCGTCAGCGGCGATGTCCTGGCAGCGAACGGTTTCAGGATTCTGGCGGATTGGGGCGGCAAAATTTTTGCGGCGGGGCTGCTGTTGTCGCTGCCGCCGATGGCAGCCTTGCTGATCACCAATCTTTGCCTCGGTATTCTGGCCCGTGCCGCACCGCAGTTGAATATTTTTGCTATCGGTTTTCCAATCACCCTGGTCATCGGCATGCTGACGCTGGCGCTGGCGCTGCCCTACTTTGCGCCGGTACTGGAACGCCTGTTTCTGGACGGCCTGCAAATGATGCTGCAGATAGTCAGTCAGTTTCGTGCCAGCCCGCAGGCTATCTAGTGAATTACCGCTACTTTCCGAGTCTATTCGGGTCTTGGTTGATTTGCCAACCTGATACTGTTAGCGCATGAAAACCGGTCTTGATTCACCCAAGGAACCTCTGAACGGCAACTCTCAAGGAACTCAACAACTGCTATGACAACCAAACTTCGTCTAGTCAGATCACTCTTTGGTTTCTCCTCATCAAACGACAGTGAGTCGGACACCCAGTCGTCTGCCACCCCTCATCCGGAAAGCAAATTCACTGAAAATCCCGATACCACGCTGAACGATTGGTCAGCGATTATCACTGACCGGGAAATCGGAGGCGAAATCGAAACCGAAAAACAAGCGCGCATCGGCGCCGAAAACAATGCGATCCACGAAGCCCGTGCGCGCATCGCCGCAGATGCCAAAGCCAGGGTGGCGGCCGAAGCACGAGCCCGGGCGGAAGCCAGCGCTGCCACGATAGCGAAAGCCAGAGAAGAAACGGAAACCAGAGCGACTGAAGAAGCGCGCGCCAGAGCCAGAGCGGAAATTCAAGCCATCGAGATGGCCAATGCCCGCATAGAAACTGAAACCAGGACCCGGCAGGCTATAGAAACCAGAATAAAAACTGAGGAAGAAATCCTCGCTCAGGCACAAGCCAAGACAGCGACAGAAACCCAGGCTGCGGAAAATGCCCGAGACCGCGCAGAAGCAGAAACCAGAGCGCTCGAACAGGCCAAGGTAAGAGCGGCCGCAGAAATCAAGGTCAAGCAAGCAGCGGAAGCCAGAACCAAAGTTGAAGAAGAAGCAACGCTCATGGCGCTGGCAATCGCAGAAGCGGAAGTGGCAGCCACAAATATGGTACAAATTAGAATCAAGGCACAGGAAGAAGCCGGGATGCTGGCGCAGGCAAGAATGGAAATGGAGGCCAAGGCCGCAGAAGAAATCCAGATGAGGGCAAAAGCAGAAGCTGAAGCGCTGGAACAGGCGCGCATACGCACAGCCGCAGAAACCAGGGCCAGAGTAGCGGCAGAGGCCAGAATCAGGAATGAAGAACAGGGCAGAGTCATGGCCGACGCAAGGGCTGAAGCAGAAACCACAGCCGTGGCAAAGACAAAAGCGCGGCTAAAGGCGGATGCCCAGGCAGTGATAGAAATCCATGCCCGCACTAAAGCAGAAGCCGATGCCAGAGAAGCGGCAAATGCGAAAGCCAGTGCCGAGAATGCGGTCAAGACCGTGATCGAAGCCAGAGTGCAGGCGGATATTTCTGCCACGCAAGCGGCAGAAGCGCGAATCAGAGCAGAGGGTCAGGCACAGGAAAATGCCCATGCCCGCACTGCAGCAGAGACTAACGTCGAGAGGGCAGCACAAGCCAGGGGTCAGACCGAACTCGAGGCGATAGGCGTGGCACGGGAAAAAGAGAAAGCTGAGATCGCTGCCGCTGAAGAGATGCAGGCCCGGATCAGAGCGGAAACTCGCGCTGTCATGGAGTTTCGCGCCCGCGCCGAAGCGGACGCCAGAGCCAGATCAGCCACAGAAGCAAGTGCCCGCGCAGAAATCAGAGCCAAGGCGGTAGCGGATGCAAGAATCGAAGCGGAAACTGCCGCTGCTGAAGCGGCGCAAGCCAGAGCCAGCGTCGAGTCTAAAATGGTTGAGGAAGCCAAGGCTCGTGCAGAAGCGGACACCGTCGCCAGAGTCGCAGCAGAGACACGGCTAAAAACCGAGAAGGAAATCACGGTATTGGCAAAGGCAAAGGCTCAGGCAGAAATTGCCGCTGCCGAGGCAGCACAAGAACGAGTCAAGGCAGAAGTTGCCGCCACCGAGGCGGCACAAAACCGGGCTAAAGAAGAACAAGAAGCCGAAACAGTAGCAAAAGCAAGAATGCAAGCGGATATCAGTGCCATGGACGATGCCAGAGTGCGAGCCGCAGCTGAAATCCGGGCCAAGGCCGCAGCGCTGGCGCGATCCAAGGCACAACAGGAAGGGACGGGCGCAGCGTTGGCGAAGGAAATGGCAGAAATCGCTGCCACACAGGAAGCCCGGGCGAAAACCGAAATGGAAACCAAAGCTGCCCAGAACGCTTGGTTGCGGGCAGAAGCGGATGCCAAGGCAA
The DNA here is from genome assembly GCA_043721435.1 of Nitrosospira sp. Lineage (GTDB taxonomy): Bacteria > Pseudomonadota > Gammaproteobacteria > Burkholderiales > Nitrosomonadaceae > VFJL01. Next base: position 25,221 of record JAYSQR010000050.1, read on the forward strand.
AACAGGCAGCGCAAATTAGGGCCGCAACAGAAGCACAAGCTGAGGCGGTCGCCTTGGCAAGGGCGGAAGCTGAGGCACAAGCCGAGGTGATTGCCTTGGCAAGAGTGGAAGCAGAGATTGCCGCAGCGGCTGAAGCAGCCGCCAGAGCTAGGGCGGAAGCCCAGGCCATGGATAACGCCAAAATGCGGGCACAAGCCGAAACCAAGGCAAAACAGGCAGCGCAAACAAGGGCCATAACAGAGGCACAAGCCGAAGCAATTGCACTGGTGAGAGCAGAAGCAGAAATGGCTGCCGCCGCTGAGGCTGCCGCCAGAATCGAGGCAGAAACCAGAGCTCTGGAAGAAGCTAAAACCCGTGCGGCGGCGGAAGTTCTGGCCAAGGTGGCGACGCAGGCGCGGACTCAGGCAGAAGCCGCGGCCACGGAAGCAGCTCAGGGCAGAGTTAAAGCGGAAGAAGAAGTCAGGGTTCTGGCGGAAGCAAGAATGCAGGCTGAAATTGCGGCGGCAGACGAAGCGCATGCCATGACTGAAATGGAAGCCGGAGCAATGGAAACAACGAACACAAGAACCGACTCAGGAAATCAGGCCAAGATAATTCCTTTGATGAGAACGGAAGCAGGGATACGGTCCGAAGCCGAGGTGACGGAGCCAATAGACATTTTCGTGGCACGCTCCGATAAATCGGAAAAAAACGCAAGGTGGCTCGCCGGCATCGCCGCAGGCCTGATAGCGGGCATCTTTTATGTTTTCCCGTTCAGTCCCGATATGCCACAGTTGGGTTACATTGCGGCAGAGAGCACCATTCAGGAAATGCCGGCTCAATCTTTGAATTCCGGTATCACACCTGCCATACCGCTTACGGATATCGCGCTGGCTGCCGATACCGAGACGGCTGTGAATGCGGTGCCGGTTGCGGATAGTGGGCAGGAAACTGATGGCGAATCCTCGGACATACTCTGGAACGGCTGGAGACTCTCCGGCGAAATGCTAGGCTATCAGGGAGAAGCTCGGATTCAGTCAGAAAATCCTGGAATTGCAGCAACCGGGAACCAATCCTGACGATCGATTCTGACCAAGCATCCGAGCAGGTTATTTATCTGACTTGGATGATTCCCTGGGCAACCCGCTGCGATACCGGGAACATGGAATCGATGCCCTCGCCAAATTCTATCACTGTGTATCCTGCATAACCATTTTCCCTGACGATCTGCTCCGCCCGCCGATAGAATGCCTGCGTGGCTTCCCCATCACCGCCCGTGGTAAAGCGTTTCCTGCGCAGCTCGATCCTGAAACGATTTTCTCCGATGCGGGCTTCCTCGATCCACCAGCCAGCAATCAGATGTTCCACCACGATATTGGCCACTGCTCCTCCCAGCGAATTTGCCACCGCCCCCCCCACCGCCTTGCCGGAATGATCCAGTAAAGCCGGTGAATCCGGTAAAACGAGTGTTGCCTTGTTTGGGTCAGTCGGTTTAGCGACACTTACGGGACCATTCATGCCGGAATCATTGGTCGCGATACTGTTGCAACCAGCCAAGCCTGTCAGCAGCAATAATAGAGAGAGGCGCTTCATCTTAAAAACCGCAACCCTGCACGAATAAAGATCATTTTACTTTCCGACCCGATAATGGTCATAGATAGTTGAACAACGACAGACCTGAAACCGTATGGAAAGCCTTCTGCGCCGCTTCCAGATAAGTCTGCTGCCGGGTTAAATCGGAAATCGCTTTTGTATAATCCACATCCTGCAATTGCGACAGGTTTTGCTGATATTGCAGGTTGAGATCCACGCCGGTGCTCTGCAGGGAATCGAGTTCCTGCAAGCGCGTGCCGATTGAGGACTGGGTGTTGAGGACACGGTCAAGGCCATTATCCAGATTCAGCAGTGCCGTACTCAATCCAGCGGCGAGATTGCTAAGGTTGGCCGAAGTGATCACTGGCGTTGCCAGGGTATCAATCAGATCATTGATGGTCGTGAACAGGCTCCGGTTGGGCTCGGTGGTCGGCGCGACAGTAAAGGTATCGCCGTTGCTCGGGGCACCCTGGATATCAAACTGCAGACCGTCAAAGCTGATGGTGCTGCCGCTGGTATACGGGTTGTTTGAAGATAGCGTGGTTGAGGTCGTGGTATTCACCACGCTGTAGGTGGTAACTCCAGCCGCCACCGTAAAATCAATCCGATAGTCCTGACCGGTAAGGCTCGCAGGGTCTGCCACCAATCCGGAACTGATCACCGCGCTGCCGTTATTCGCCGCGCCAATGGCGGTTACAAACACGCCATTACCGTTCTTAATGCGCTCAAAAATATCTGTGCCTGAATCACTCAGCGCAATCTGGCGCGATGAGGCTACCTGTATCAGACGCTGTCCCTGATCGCCGTAATATTGTGCACCAGTCAAAGTCTGGGAAAACGGCTTGGTAGCCCCCTGATAGCCCGAGAATAGATAATTCCCTGAACTATCGGTAGCGTTTGTCAAGCCGACCAGTTCTTCTAACCTGCCACGTAACGTGTTTGCGAGGCTCGTCCGATCACTGTTGTTAAGCGCCCCATTCCCGGCACTGACGACATCCGTCCTCACGTCCTGGATTAAGGTCGATATGCTGCTCAAGATGGTGTCGCTGAGCGCCAGACTGGTTTTCGCATTATTGCGGTTTTCGTCATATTGGGTATTGATGGATGCAGCTTGCGCAACATTGAGTGCCCGCGCGGCCGCAATCGGGTCATCGGCCGGCGTCTGCATGCGTTTCCCGGTTGCGACCTGCTGCTGGGTCTTCTGCACACTTTCCTGCTGCAGCAGAATGGCATTTACGCTTTGCTCGTATATGGTGTTGGTGCTCAGGCGCATGGTGTTGTCCTTATCTTCCGAGATTCAACAGGGTGTCAAACAGAGTGCTCGCAAGCTGCAATACTTTGCCACAGGCTTGATACGCCTGCTGGTAGCGCAATAAATTGGCTGCCTCTTCGTCCAGATTCACGCCCGATACTGACTGCTGCGCCTGCTGGAACTGCACTAGCATGCTCGCCTGTGCTTTGCTGGTCGCTTCCAATTCGCGCGTCTTGTTGCCGATCTGGCTCACCAACTGCCCGTATGTCGACTGGTAGGATGCGGTACCACCGCTCAAGGTATTTTGAGTCTGCAGGCCGCCCAGCAGCAGCGCGTTACGGTTGTCCCCGATGCCGCCGGTATTGGTGGTCACAGTAAAAGTATCGCCAGCTAACGGCGCTCCGGTGACTTGCGTTGTCCAGCCGTTCACCGAGATCAGGCTGGGGGTTGCGCTGCTGTAGGCGATGCCGGTCGCAGGACGGCCGTGGAAAGTTGAAGCCGTGGCGCCCGCCGCCGCAGCGGGAATGCTGATGACGCCCGTCAGTTCATCGATGGTGATGTCGATGCCCTTGAACGTGGTGGAACCGGCGTAGGAGCCACCTTCGACCGTCACAGTCGCGCCGCTGACGGTGATGGTTCCGCCTCCGACTCCAGCGATAGTGCCGCCGCTGATCGTGATTTTTGCGCCGGTGGAAGTATAAGCGCCGGCCCCGCCAGTGCCGATAGTCGAGGTGACCGTATTGGCGGTGACGACCGTGAAACCGGCGGTATTGGCGCCGTTGACCAGCAGCGCCGCCGCCGCTATACCGGCAGCGCTTGTGGCAATCGAACTCACGCCGGTGACATTGTTGGTGGTGCCCTCAAGATGAAAAGCGGCGGCACTGTCGAAAACCACTTTGACGCCGTTGCTCAGAAAAGCGTCCACCGGCGGCGAACTCAATGTCATGCCGCCGATGGTGGCCGTACTTGAGGTGGTGGAAATCAAGGTGTGGTCGACGGTGAAAGTATCTCCCAGGGCGGGTGACGTGGGCCCGACGCCATCAGTGATCTGCATCGTCCAGCCGTTAAAGCTGATGTTGCCACCGGAGGCATAAACCATGTTTGTTGCCAAGGTTGCGCCGGTGGTGCTGTCAACCACGTCGAAAGCCGTGGCGCTGGTAAAGGTGATCACGACTTTGTCGTTGAAGCTGTTGACGCTGCCTGCACTGATCAGCCCAGTACCCGTGTTGGCCAATGATGAGCTGGTACGAATCGGTGCTGCCGCAGCGATTTTCTCGGTATCGCTGATGGCCAGGCTAATATCCCGGGCAGCGTTGCGAGTAGGCTGGATTATGAAGCTTTCATTGGCGTTGAGGGTGGCTGCAGTGATGCTGATGCCATCAAGGGTGAGCAGGGGCGAGGTAGTGGATGTCGCCGAAACATTGTCCGACAGCCGTGTCAAGGTGTAGTTGGTGCCATCGTAGCTGAATTTGTAATCGCTGGTGGTGAGCGCACTCACGCTGCTAATGCTGGCGCTAATGCTGGAGGCCGGATTATTTCCCGTGTTGGCGATTATGTTCGGCACAGGGGCGTTAAAGAAATTACCACCGAGTACACCATTCAAATCCTGTCCCAACCGGTGCTGATCGTTGAAGGTTTGCGCCAGGCCGATGGCGATGCGCCCAAGGGAATTCTGTGCATCATCCAGCGTATTGCTGCGGAATGCAAGATACCCGCCCAGCTTGCCGCCCTGCAAGTTACTATCAGGAATCAGGGCGGTTCTGTTGCCGATAACGTAGCCGACCAGCGTCCTGGCAGGGTCATCGGACGAAGTCGTTGTAACCAGGGTCATAACCTGCGTTCCCACTACCAGCGCCTGACCGGTGCCAATGAAAATGTTGAGGGTGCCATCATCCTGCTTCACGACGCTGGTGCCGATTTCCTTGTTAAGCCGTAAAAGCAGCGCATCACGTTGATCCAACAGATCATTTGCGGGCTGCCCGTAGATGCCTTCAGCCAGCCCGATATTAGAATTCAGGTTGGCAATCTCCTGCGCCAACGTGTTAATCTCGTTGACGCTGCTACTGATCTGGCTGTTGACATCATCACGAACTTCTGAAAAACGCTGGTCCAAATCGTGAAAACGGGAAACCAGTGTTTGCGCGCTACTCAGTAGTCCCTGTCGCGATGGCACCGATTCCGGGTTGGTGGCAACGTTCTGCACGCCACTGAAGAATCCCTGTAGCGCTGGAGATAGACCGGAACTTGAATCCCCCAATACGTTATCGAGCATTCCGATCTGAGCGTAATAACTGTCGAGTTGGCTGCTTTGCGTTTGTGCCTGCAATCCCTGCCTGACGAGGAGCTCATCGTATACCCGCCGCACCGAGGAAACATTCACGCCCTGCCCGATGAAACCAGAACCAGTCCCCTGCGACAGGGCACTAGCCTGGATGACTTGCTGGCGACTGTAGCCGGGCGTACTAGCATTGGTGATGTTGTGACTAGTCGTCAGCAGGCCCATTTGAGCCGCATTGAGACCGGTAAGGCCGGTACTGATCATACTCATAATGTCACTCTCGCATTTTGTGCAGACTCAGCCCCTGCTCCGCTTATACATGAACGGCAGAAACAGGAAGAAGTTAAATGAATTGCACCTAACTTGTTGACAAACAATAAATTCCCTACCTAACCAACCGCACTGTTGCGCAACACATTGCCATTGATGATGCGCATCAGTTTGTCCGCATACATCGGGTCGGTGGCGTATCCTGCCTGTTGCATGCCACGCGCAAAACCGGCTGCATCCTGCTGCTCCAGCACCGCGGCATAGCGTGGATTATTCACCAGCAGATTCGCGTAATCGCGGAATCCCTCGGCATAGGAGCTGTAGGCACGAAACTTTTCCACCGTTTTTTGCGCTACGCCGTTGACGTATTCAGTCGTGACTGTCTCCGCCACCGGGCCGGACCAGTTGCGTCCGGCTTTGATGCCAAACAAATTAAAACTCGGGCTGCCGTCATCACGGCGGATTTCGCGCTTTCCCCAGCCTGATTCCAGTGCCGCCTGGGCCACCATGAACTGGGCGGGGATGCCGGTGGCCTGGCTCGCAGCCTCGGCATGAGGCCAGAGCGTGTTGACGAAATCCCGGGTCTGACTCGCTGGCAGCGGAGCAGATGCGCCGGATGACGTCGCGGGAGAGCCATCGAGTGTCGGCCGGATGGCACCTGGCATATCTTGCAGTTCCTCCGGCGTCACGATAGAGCGCGTCAACTGCTTGACCATCATATCGGCCAGACCGATCCCTTTGGCCGACAGGCTTTGTGCATACTGCATATCCAGCATCGAGGTAAAAAATTGCGTTTGCTCGCTGTCTAACATCCCTTCCTTGGGTGACGCCTCACGCATGCTCTTGAGCAGCATATTCATGAACAGCGCCTCGAACTGCTGTGACACTTCCTTCAGCGCTTTGTCCGGCTCCTGCTTTGTCCGCAGGCGCAACTTGTCAACGCTTTGGACGTCAACTGCAAGCATGCCTGAAATGTTGGATAAACTAGTCATGGTCTAATAAAATTAAGCATGATTCATGCCACATAGCGCTCGAAGCGCTCGAAGCACCCGCTTCACCCTGAAAATGCCTCTGTGGATCATGTGTTTCCTCAAATTATTTCCAGTTCGGCACGCAACGAACCCGCTGCTTTCATCGCCTGCAGAATGGATAGCAGGTCCTGAGGGGTGGCGCCGATCGAATTCAATGCCTTCACTACGTCTCCCAGCGATGCGCTGTTACGCAGCAACACCAGCTCGCCCTCATCCGAACGAATCTCCACCTGCGCCCGCTCCGCCTGCACCGTCTGGCCCTGCGGCGAAAAGGCTCCCGGCTGACTGATCACCGGCTCGCTGCTGATGATTACCGACAGGTTGCCGTGGGCCACTGCACTGTTTTCCAGCGTAACCAGCTGGTTCATCACGACCGATCCGGTACGGGCGTTGATGATAACTTTCGCCGTGGTCTGTGCGGGACTCACATCAAGGCTCTCGATCTGCGACAGGAATATGACGCGCTCATCGCTGCCAGTGGGCGCCTGTACCCGGATCACGCGACCGTCCAGAGCAATGGCCGTATCCTTGGCAAAATTTCTATTGATTACCTCGACAATGCGGCGCACGGTGGTGAAATCAGATGTGCCCAGTTCCAGTTCGATATGACTGCCCTGTCCAAAAGGCGTTTCCACCGCGCGCTCTATGGTCGCCCCGGCAGAGATCCGGCCCGCGAGCAGATGGTTCACCACGGTGCTGGTGCCGCCGCCAGCCGAAGTTGCACCGACTCCGCCCACCAGCAGGTTGCCCTGGGCCATGGCATAGACTTGTCCGTCGGCGCCTTTAAGCGGCGTCATCAGCAGCGTGCCGCCGCGCAGGCTCCGGGCATTACCCATGGAGGATACGGTGACATCAATGGTTTGCCCCGGTCTGGCAAACGGCGGCAGTGAAGCGGTTATCATCACCGCGGCGATATTGCGCAATTGCAGCACCGGACCACCGGGCGGAAGATTCACCCCCATTTGCCCCAGCATGTTGTTGATGCTCTGCACCGTGAACGGAGTCTGCATGGTCTGGTCGCCGGTACCATCAAGACCTACGACCAGTCCATAACCGACCACCTGATTGCTGCGGATGCCCTGGATCGTCACCAGGTCCTTGATGCGCTCGGCATGCACGGAACCGGAGAGGGCGGAAAACAGCAAAAGGGAAACCAGCACGCAGCCCTGCAGGATTTTGTAAGCAGTCGTTCTATGCATTTTGATATTTCTCCACACTTCTAGAACGGTAAAATCGACATGAGAGCTCGTGAGAGCCATCCCATCGTCTGGGCTTCGTCGACATAACCGTTGCCACGGTACTCGATGCGCGCGTCTGCCACTTGCGTCGATGATATGGTGCTGTTATTGCCGATCATGACGGGGTTCACCACCCCGGAGAAACGGATGAATTCCTGTCCCTGGTTGATCCCGATCTGTTTTTCACCGCTCACCAGCAGGTTGCCGTTGGGCAGCACCTCGATCACGGTGACGGCGATAGTGCCGGTAAAGACGTTGTTGCTCGCGCTCGTACCTCCGCCGGCGAACGAGTTCTCGCTGCTCGCCTCCATCGTCATGTCCATCATCGGCTTGAAAGGCAACCCGGTATAGATAGGCGCCGAGAGAGCGATATTGCTGTTGCGATCTGCGGTGCTGTTGGATTTTTTACTGGCGTTGGTTCTTTCGTTAAGGCTCACGATGATCGTATCGCCAACATAGCGCGCACGGCGGTCCTCAAACAGTGGTGTATAGCGGTTAGCCTGCGAAGAGTAGGTCGCTTGGAAAATGCCGCCATTTTCTGCAGACGTCGGATGTGTCGGCCGCGCCGACATCGGTTGGTGGACGCTGGTGGCCGGCGTGATGGCGCAGCCGGTCAGGCCCGCCACCAGTACCGCTAGCAGCACGCAACGCCACGAACTCCGGATTTCAGGATTAGTATTCATCATTATGTTTGCTCCTCTGCTCCATTTATCACAGCTGTATCAACCTCTGCAGCATCTCGTCGGAGGCCTTGATCGATTTGGAATTGATATCATAAGCGCGCTGGGTCTGGATCATGTTCACCAGTTCCTCCACCACATTGACGTTGGAAGTCTCGATAAATCCCTGATTTATCAATCCCAGGCCGCTGGTGCCCGGCGTGTTGGGGTTGGGTGCGCCACTGGACAGCGTCTGCAGATATAGGTTCTCCCCCATGCTCTGCAGTCCTACCGGATTGATAAAACTTGCCAGTTGCAGGTTGCCCACCTGGTTGGGGGTGGTCGATCCCGCAGTCAACACCGATACGGTGCCGTCGCGGCCTATGGTGATGCTGGTGGTATTGATCGGGATGGTAATGCTGGGCACTATCGGAAAGCCGCTGGAAGTGACCAACTGCCCCTGGTTGTCGGATTGGAATGCGCCGTCACGGGTAAAGGCGATGTTGCCGTCGGGCAACAACACCTGAAAAAAGCCCTCGCCCTGGATCGCCACGTCCCGCGGGTTGCCGGTATGCTGCAGGTTGCCCTGAAGATGGATGCGTTCCACCGCGACCGGACGCGCACCGGTGCCGACCTGCAGGCCGGAGGGTATCTGGGTCTGCTGCGAAGACTGGGCACCGGGCTGGCGCAAGGTCTGGTACAGCAAATCCTCGAATACCGCACGCGAGCGCTTGAAGCCGTTGGTGCCGATGTTCGCCAGATTATTGGCGATCACGTCCATCTGCAACTGTTGCGCCTCAAGACCGGTTTTTCCTATCCATAATGAACGAATCATGTTTTTTCCTTTGCTAAATAAGATCGGAATCAGCAGAAATTTTCAATTATTACTGCCTGTCCCGAATAACTGCATTACCCCCGCAAATCCAAGATCTGGGACGCCGTACTCGCATTGCCCTTGGCGTTCTCCAGCAGCTTCATCTGCATGTCGTACTGGCGCGAGACCGATATCATGTTCACCATCTCCCGCACGACATTGACATTGCTGTTTTCCAGTGCCCCCCAGGCCAGCGCGACATTGGCGTCTACCGGCGCTTTGCCGCCACCCCGCAGCCGGAACAACCCGTCGTCGCCCCTGACCAACTGCTGTTCCGGGGGATTCACCAGCTTTATGCGCCCTGCTGGCTCCACCGTTTGCGGCATCATCCTGGCTTGGGCGGATATCAATGAAATCCACCCGTTCTTGGCGATGGTGATATCGCTCTCAATCGGGATCGAGATCGGGCCGTTGGTGCCCAACACATTAAGTCCGTTGCGGGTTTGCAATAATCCGTTGGCGCTGATCTGCAGATTGCCGTCGCGGGTATAGGCCTCGCCACCATCTTTCGTTTGCACTGCAATCCAGCCCGCCCCCTGCACCGCCACGTCGCGGCTGCGTCCGGTCACCTGGATTGCACCCGGAGCAAAATTCGCGCCGGCTGTGGAATCCACCACGAAAGCGCGCGTTGGCGAACCTGCGCCGAGTACCGGCACCGCACGGAAAGAGTTGACCTGGGCGCGGTATCCGATCGTGGTGGCATTAGCCAGGTTATGGGCGATGGTGGCTTGTTGCCCCATGGTGTGGGTTGCCCCGGTCATGGCCACGTAAATCAGGCGGTCCATATTTCAGTCCCTGCTTTCATGTTTTAAGGTTGCTGGCTTCAATTTTTGCTCCTTGCTCCTCATGCCTTACTCACCATTACCGCAGGTTGACCAGCGTCTGCAATACCGAGTCCTGGGTCTTGATGGATTGCGCGTTAGCCTGGTAGATGCGCTGCGCGGTGATCATGGCCACCAGCTCGGAGGTAAGATCGACATTGGACTCCTCGATCGCGGAAGACTGTAATGCCCCCAGAACGCCGCTGCGCGGCACCCCGACGACCGCCAAGCCGGACTCGCTGTTATCCTTCCATTGATTTGCACCTTCCGAACTGAGGCCATTGGGATTGGCGAAGGTGGCCAAGACCACTTGCCCCATGTTTTGGGTCTGGCCGTTGGAATAATGCCCCACCACGAGACCATCAGCGCTTATCCCGATGCTGGATAGCTGTCCGGAGCTGGATAGCGTTCCGGAGGTGTAGCCGTCCTGCGTAAGCGTAGAGATGCTGAAGGTGCTGCCGTACTGGGTAGAACTGCTGAGATCCAGCGTGAAAGTGAGCGGTGAGGTAGCATTGTTCGCAATTCCCAGGGCCGCATCAACAGCATTGAGATCCACGCTGACCGTCAATGGCATTGGCGTAGTCAACAAACCGGTAGCAAAGTTCAATGGCGAAAGCCCGGTGGCATTGGCGCCCACGGTAACGCCTACCGGCAGGCCGCCGCCAGTGAGAGCGCCGTCAATCGCGATATAGGTGTACCAGTTGCCGGAAGCACTATAAGGAGTAACGGCTGCCGTGAGACCGGTATTCGCCACATTTGCCGATGCTCCAAAAGCGATGGTTGTAGCGATGGCGGGTTTCGTGGTGTTGTCCAGTGTTACTACGCCGAGTGCGTCAACAGAGGCTGTAATCCCGGAAATGACCTGCGCATTGATCGCCGCCGCCACCGCCGTTCCCTGTGCTATTGCGTTGGCAGTGGGGCCGATGACGGCAGTGATGGCTGTACCGTTGATGGTAATGTCACCGGAGGCAATGGTGCCGGGTGCTCCAGCGAAAGTAATTGGTGCTACTCCGGTGGTCGTGGAGCCGTCCTTCAGGAAATACATCGTCATGGTGTGTGAAACACCGACATCGTCAAACACTACCCCCGAAGTTGAACTGGTAAACGAGGTGGCCAAGGTCGAATCGAATAAGGCGAGAGGCTTTGCTGGTGCCCTGGCGTCAAGATTCATAGTGGCCGTAAATGCACTGGTAGCATTGGGTGCAAGGGTGGAAGTGGTTATCGCTATTGGCGACAGTGTAGACGCCAGGATGTTGCCGCTCGCGTCCGCCGAGTAACCGGTAAGGGCCTGACCGTTGGTGTTCACGATCACGCCATTCTTGTCGAGGTGAAACTGGCCATTGCGGCTGAATGTGATATTGCCGTTATCGCTCATGCGGAAAAAGCCGTTGCCGTTGATCGCAATATCCATCCCGTTCTGGGTGGATGTGATATTTCCCTGGGAAAACTGCTGCGCCACTGCTTTCAACTGGGCACCGATGCCGACTGCGCCAACTCCCCCTCCCCCTCCCAGTGAGCTAGCAAACACGTCACCGAACTGTGCGGTCGCACCCTTGAACCCCGCCACACCAGCGTTTGCCACGTTGTTGCCAATTACGTCCAGACTCTTGGAAGCGGCATTCAATCCGCTTAATCCTTGTTGAAAACTCATGATCTGCTCCTTATTTAAAGAATTTTCTTCACATCGGGCAAGCTGATGACACCCAGTTCACCCACATCCAGCAGCATGCCATCCGGGCTGGGAGCAACACTGTTAACATGGCCGAAAGCAAGCGGACTGCCCTCGACTTTTTTGCCTCCCTGCTGCGCGCTCACCGAGAAGCTGTAGGTTCCATCCTTGGCAGGGCCGTTGCTGGTGACTCCATCCCACCCGAACGCAGCAATACCCCTTGGCTTTGGCCCCAAATCGATGCTGTCTACCACGGCTCCCGCAGCGTCCCGAATCGTGACGGTCAACTGGTCTACCGACTGCGGCAAATCAACGCCACCCACGGCACTGCCTTGATTGAGCTGCATAGTCGAACCCGGCACCAGCACGTTGTGACCGATCATGTTTGTGGCCTGCAACGATTGATTCGCAGCGAAACTCGCCGCTAGGGTCTGCAACGTGGTATTGAGCTTGTCGATGCCCTGCACGGTGCTGATCTGCGCCAACTGGCTCGTTACCTGGGCGTTATCCATCGGATTCAGCGGGTCCTGGTTCTTCATTTGTGTCACCAGCAATTTGAGGAACCGCTCTCCGGGATCTTCTGCCGCTTTCTTGGCGGCGCTTGGCGCCGGATCGGCCGTGGCATTCGATACTGCGCTTGTGTTCTGGACTGTGCTCATTTAAGACTCCTGATGTGTAATTGATTAATGATGATTAAGCTGAAATCTGTTGCTTATAATCCACTCTTCGTTGTTCACGCTATTGGCCTATCGTAAGCACCTTCAGCAACATCGACTTGGCGGTGTTCATCATGTCCACGTTGTTCTGGTAAGAGCGTGACGCCGAAATCATGTTGACCATCTCTCCCACCACGTTGACGTTGGGCATGGTCACATAACCCTGGGCGTTCGCCAGCGGATGCTGCGGTTCATACACCATCTTCATCGGCGTGGGATCGTCTATCACTCCCGCCACTCTGACCCCGCTCGCTCCCTGCGGGTTGATCTGGGTGGCACTGAAAACTACCTGCCGGGCACGGTATGGCTGGCCGTTCGAACTGGTGGCGCTGTCGGCGTTCGACAGGTTGCTGGCCACCACGTTGAGCCGCTGCGATTGCGCCGCCATCGCCGAACCGGCAATATCAAATACGTTGAATAAAGACATTTTCGATTACCCCTGCTGAATGGCCAGCATCATGAACCTGATCTGGCCGTTGAGGAGCGCCACATTGGCTTCATAATGAATCGCGTTTTCCATGAACTGGGTGCGTTCCACATCCATGTTCACGGTATTACCATCTATGCTCGGCTGAACGGGGGCGCGGTATAATACCTGCGCGCCTGCCGTATTTTCCCCGCTGGAACCGATATGGCGCGGCGAGGTCACGGCAAGGCCAGTATTGGTTGGCCGCGATGACAACGCACCCTGCAGTGCACTGGGAAAATCGATGTCACGCGCCTTGAAATTCGGCGTATCGGCGTTGGCGATGTTGCTGGCCAACAACTGCTGTCGGTAACCCCTCACGGTCAAGGCGGTCTGGTGGAACTGCAAAGCCTCATCCAATTTGCTGATCATGGAAAAACTCCTTAATAAATCTTCCTACTTGTCCTAAAGCATTTACCGTGCCAGGTATGCTATGCCCCCTTTAAAACCGGCGAACAGGAGAATACGGCCTGAAACCTGCGCTATTTTCTGGTTTGAACACAGGCGGCGCCCGATGCCAGGAAAGCTGTGCGGCAATTCCTGCCGTATGCGGCAAAAACCGGCAGCACCTTCTCACCCCTGAAGGGACTCCCGCACCCTCCATCTCCGCAGAGTGCCTTCAAGTGCAAAGGATTGCGAAAGCCGTCTCGGCAAAGCTGCTGCTAGGTTAATCTCGCTTTGATTGAAGAATAGAATTACACTTGCCAAATTAAGAGTGCTCGTGATGCTACGCTCTGTTTTTCAGCTGCCTGCTGAAGCGACACGCCCAACCTAACTCAACCAAGCCCGACTAAGCCGGTCAAGTCAATCCCATGGTACGCAGACTGATTTTCTGTTTTGGCACGCTGCTCGTCGCAGCTCTTGCTGCCCCGGTATGCGCTGCGGAACGACAGAAGATTCCGCCAATTCTGAAAATCGTAGAAAATTTCGTCCGCAGTGAAACTGTGGGGTTGCTTGGACGAGTCAGTTTCAGTCTCGGCACTGTTGATCCACATCTGAGCCTGCCAGCCTGCCGCGCATTGGAGCCATTCATCCCCGCAGGCGCACGGCTATGGGGTCAGACCATGGTCGGGGTGCGCTGCAATGAGCAAGCAGGCTGGACCATGTATGTCCCGGTCAGTATCAAGGTCATGGCGAATGTCGTGCATGCCGTAAAGCCGCTGGCGCATGGCCAACAGGTGGAAGCGACCGATATCGGGCTGCAAGAAGCCGATCTGGCTCAATTGCCCGGCGGTATTTTGACTGACATGGAAAAGGCTGTGGGAAAGACTCTGGTAAGCAACGTTGCTGCGGGGCAACCCCTGCGGCAGGACATATTGCGTGCCCCGTTTGTAATCCAGCAGGGGCAAACAGTTCGGCTGCAAACGCAGGGGCGAGGATTCAGTGCCAGCGCGGAGGGCAAAGCGCTTGCTGCGGCAGTTGACGGTCAGGTAGTCCAGGTACGCATCACCTCAGGCCGGACTATCAGTGGCATTGCACGTCCCGACGGCGTCGTCGAAGTGCGCCCCTAGCACATCCGGATGGGAATCCATCACCGCAAAACACACCAGACGCGTATTATAACATGCTGTTTTATATCAATAAATAAAATATTTTTACGATGCCCTAAAGTTTCTCCGCACTCACGCCGATAACTTTATCGCCAAATCGTGAAATTAGGAGCTTTGCCATGAAAATTAATAATTCTGTCACCAGCGTCAGCATCCCCACTGGGGATAACCAGAAGCGTGCGGACAAATCTGCCGCCGCCAGCCCGGGGCCTGCTGCCCCAGCGGCTGAAAATGTCCATCTGAGTTCCCTCTCCTCCCAGCTACAGGCCCTTGAAAGCAAATTTGCCAGCAGCGGATTGGTGGATGCGGGCCGGGTGGAAGAAATCAAGCAGGCCATTAGTGATGGTCGTTTCACAGTGAACGCGGGAGCTGTCGCTGATCGCCTGCTGGAAACAGTAAGGGAATTGATCCAATCCAGCAGAGAGAGGACTCAGTGAGCATCAAGATCAACGACAACGATTTGACTGCAGATCTGCAACTTGAGCGGAAGATGACTGAAGTCTTCCTGAATATCCTGCAGAAAGAACAGGAAGCACTGATTGGGGGGGATATCGAGCCCCTGGAAGCCCTGCCCCGGGACAAGGCGGAGTTGGTGATGCAACTGGCCAAACTGGCCAAACAACGCGACCAGCGCCTGATTTCGCGGGGATTAAGTCCTGATCGCAAGGGCATGGGAGCCTTGCTTGCCGACAGCCATGATGCCAAGACGGCAACAGCGGAGTGGCACGAATTGCTGCGACTGGCCGAAGCGGCCCAACAACTCAATCAGATCAACGGTGAAATCATCGCAACGCGACTGCGGCACAATCAGCAGGCGCTGACAGTGTTACAGGGTGCGGCCGGTACCACCCCGCTGTACGGGCCGACCGGAAAAACTTTCACATTGAAAGGCGGCCGCCAGCTTGGCCAGGTGTAAATCAGATCGCTCTGCACCTGCTCCGGCGGCACATCACGCAGTTCACTTCTATCTAACGAAGGGTTGCCGGGTTTCGGTCACACATCCGGACTCGTCTGTCCCTGATGGAACTTCTTGCTAACCTGTCAGGCTACTGTATCTTCATCTGACTGCGCAGGCGGGCAATGGCCTGGGTGTGCAACTGACACACCCGCGATTCACTTACCCCCATCACTTCACCGATTTCACGCAGATTGAGTTCTTGTTCGTAGTGCATCCCCATCACCATCTTCTCCCGTTGCGGCAGATCCTCGATGGCCTTGATTAACACCATCCGGAAATTCTCGTCCAGCAGCATCTCCAGCGGATCGCTCGCGGAATCCTGACAATGGCGATCCAGAAAATTATTATCGTCTTGCCCCGCAAAATCCTCGTAATAAATCAACTGGCACCCGCGCGATTCCTGTAACGTTTCCTGATACTCGGCCAGAGACATGCCCAATTCGTCGGCCAGTTCCTGCTCGTTCGGGGAACGGCCAAAGCGCTGTTCCAGAATACTCACAGCCGCTTCAATGCCACGCATGTTCTTGCGCAGGCTGCGTGGCAGCCAGTCCGCCTGCCGCAGTTCATCCAGAATGGCCCCGCGTATGCGCTGCACAGCATAGGTCTCGAATTTCGCCCCGAGGGAGCCCTGGTAGCGGCTGATTGCGTCCAACAAGCCGATCATTCCGGCCTGAATGAGATCGTCGACCTGCACGCAGGCTGGCAGCTTCGCCATCATATGATGGGCGATACGCTTCACCAGCGGGGCAAATTCGATGAGATACTGTTCTTTGTCTATGGTGCCAGTTGCGGTATACATGGCTCGTCAGAATGCGGAACTTGTTACGCCCAGATGGCTACTACGAATCAGTCGTTGCATGAAATTTTCGACCCCCCCATCGTAATCATCGGCACACGGCCAGCGTTCCAGACTGGCAGCCAGCTTCCGGTAACTGGCGGCGGACGCCGAGGCAGGAAAGGCTTCCACCACGGCACGGCTCAGGTGGGCGGAACGCCGCAACTTATTATCTAAAGGGACAAAACCCATGAAATCCGGTGACACTGACAGATAGCGCTGGGCTGCCAGGTAAACATTATCGAAAATAGCCTTAGCCTCCGTTTCTGACCCAGCCTTATTGACCAGGATACGAAAGTGCCGTTTTGCGTATTCCCGACTCATCAGCTTGATCAGCGCGTAAGCACCGGTAATGGCTGATGCGGCTGGGGACAGCACCATCAGTACTTCCTGGGCGGCAAGGCTCAAAGACAACACATGGCCGGTGCTGTCGGCTGCGGCATCCACCAGTACCACATCCACCGGTTTTTGCAGATTGTCGAAACACTCGATCAGCCGTTCCTGTTCGGCAGGTTGCAGTTTTGCCAGGGAATTCACACCACGCATAGCGGGCAGAACCGAGATGCCTTCCGGTCCCCGCAGGATGACCTGCTCCAATGTCTTGTCGCGATTGATCACATGCAACAGGTCGTAGCGCGCCTTGATACCCAGATTCGCACAAACGTTGTTGTGACAGGGATTTTCATCCAGTATCAGCACATCCTTACCATTTTTGGCCAGCGCCACGGCCAGATTTACCACCGCACTCGTCTTGCCCACACCGTTGCTGCCACTGGCCACTGTAATGATGCGCACCCCTTCCTTGGCTTGCAGGCAGCGCAGCCCTTCAGCCTGATCTCCCATCATTCCGATCATGATTGGCTTCCAGCGTGCATGCCAGCTTTTGGCGGAATGGCGGCGCCTCCCGTTTCACCGCTACCCGCCATCACCAAGGCAAACTCGGCATCCTGCAGGGCAAACGGAGAGTTCTCCTGCACCTTCTGAAAAGCACGTTGCAGCAGGTACTGGGAGTTTGTCTGGTGCAGATCCTCCGGTACTTTCTGGCCGTTGGTCACAAAGTACAGCGCTAGCTTGCGACGGATCACCGTATCCAGCACCATTCCCAGGCTCGCAGCTTCATCCACTTTGGTGATGATGCAACCGCTCAGACCGCTGCCGCGGTATGCCTGCACTACATCGTCGAGCGTGCCGCCGTTGCTGGTGGCGTTCAGCAACAACAAGCGCTTTACATCGAAACCACAGTCGCACAACATCGCCACCTGCTCGGCTACCATTTGGTCGCGCTGCCCCATGCCCACGGTGTCAATCAGCACCAGATGCTTGCCGCGCAATTCTGACAGGGTCAACTGCAGATCTTCACTATCCTTGATGGTGCGTACTGGAACGCCTAGGAGTTTGCCGTAAATGCGCAACTGCTCATGACCGCCGATGCGGTAACTGTCGTTGGTGAGCAACACCACCTTGTCGGCGCCATGCCTCACCACACAGCGTGCCGCCAGCTTGGCGGTAGTGGTGGTTTTTCCCACCCCGGTCGGCCCTACCAATGCGTATACGCCGCCCTGGTCTACGATGTCGTCACCCACAGCCGTGCGCAGGTTGTGGGTCAGAACAGTTTTAGCCCATTCCAGGCCCCGCTTCTGGTCGTATCCGGCCGGCAGTTTGTCCAGCAATTGTCGTGACAAAGCCGGACTGAAGCCGGCACCTAGCATCGTACGCAAGATTCCCGCTTTGGCGGGTTCCCGCCGTTGCAGGTCGCCCCATGCAAGTGATGAAAGCTGTTCTTCCAGCATGCCGCGCATGGTCTGAATCTCGCTGATAATGCTTTGTGCCATGGGTTCCGTCACCGGCGTCTGCGATGCTTGCCCGCCCTCGATCTCTGTGCGAGGTGCGGCATCGGCCTGCTCGACCTTGCGCATTTCTGCTTGCTGTCCCGAAGTGACCATCAGGCAGGATATGTCGGCGCTGGCCAGTGCCATCACTTCAACCCCCCCCTCCACTTGCCGGTTTGACAGAATCACCGCCTCGGGGCCAAGCATTTCTCTCACTTGGCGTAGTGCCTCACGCGAAGTATCAGCGCAAAACTTTTTTACTTTCATGCATTACTCCCCAGAATAGACGTAACCTTGATGTTCCTGGAATCCGGCACCTCGGCGTGGGAGATCACCTTGAGCTGCGGGACAGCGCGCCGCAGGAAGCGGGACAACAATAACCTGATCTGGGCCGGCACCAGCAATACTGCCGGCAGACCAAGCTGCTCCTGATACTGGGCTGAAGCATCAGCTTCTTTTAGCAAGATGTCGGCAAGCCCCGGTTCGAAGCCTGCGCTGCTGCCCGTACCGGATTGCACCGCCTGCATCAAAATCCCTTCCAGTTCGTGATTCAAGGCAATTACCTGCAGTTCGGCGCCCACTGGGTAATACTGCTGGATGATGGCTCGTCCCAATGCCACACGGATAACGGCAGTCAGCTCATCCGGATCTTGCGTGCGGGATACATGTTCGGCAAGCACCTCAATGATGGTGCGCATGTCGCGGATATGCACATCCTCTTCCAGCAAGTTGTGCAACACTTTCTGCAACGTGGATAGTGGCAGCAGTTTCGGCACCAGATCCTCGACCAGTTTTGGCGTGTCACGGCCCAGATGATCCAGCAGTGCCTGCAATTCCTGCCTGCCCAGCAGCTCGGCGGAATGGCTGTGTATAAGATGATTGATATGAGTGGTTACTACAGTACTGGCATCCACCACCGTGTAACCCAACGTCTGCGCCTGTTCGTACAGGGCAGCTTCGATCCATACTGCCGGCAGGCCAAAAGTGGGATCTTGGGTGGAAGTGCCGGGAAGAGGCGCGCTTACACGCCCCGGGTTGATGGCCAGATACATGCCATTGCAAGCCTCGCCGCTGCCGACTTCGGCCCCTTTTAGCGTGATGCGATAAGCGTTGGGCCGCAGTTCCAGATTGTCACGGATATGCACTGCCGGGGGCAGGAAACCAACTTCTTGGGCGAATTTCTTGCGGATCCCCTTGATGCGCTTCAACAAGTCGCCATCCTGGGCCTTGTCCACCAGGGGAATCAGGCGATACCCCACTTCCAGCCCCAGAGTATCCACCGGCATGACGTCTTCCCAGCTCGCGTCCTGAGTTACCGGTGCCAAGGCTTCCTCACCCGGCGGTTGCACTTCCGCGACAGCGCTCTGGACTGTCACATAATACGCAAGGGTACCCAGCAATCCAGCCAGCAGCAGAAACGCAATGTGCGGCATGCCGGGTATCAGTCCCATGACACCCAGAATGATGGCGGTCAGCATCAATGCCTGAGGGCGATTGAACAACTGCCCCAGCATTTGCTGTCCCATGTCTTCATCGGTGGTGACCCGGCTCACCAGCATACCCGCTGCAGTAGAGATCACCAGCGCCGGGATTTGTGCAACCAAACCGTCACCGATGGCAAGCATGGTGTAGTTTCGGGCTGCATCTCCCAAATCCATATTGTGCTGCATCACGCCAATGACCAATCCACCGATGACGTTGATCAACAGGATAATGATGCCGGCAATTGCATCGCCGCGCACAAACTTACTGGCACCATCCATCGAGCCGTAAAAATCCGCTTCCTGAGAAATCGTCGCACGGCGTGTACGGGCTTCGTCCTCGCCTATCAGTCCCGCATTGAGATCGGCGTCTATCGCCATCTGCTTGCCTGGCATTGCATCCAGGGCGAAGCGCGCGCTGACCTCGGCGATGCGTCCCGCACCCTTGGTGATTACCATGAAGTTGATGATCACCAGGATCACGAACACTACCAGTCCCACGGTGTAATTGCCGCCCACCAGAAAATGACCGAACGCTTCAATCACCTTGCCGGCGGCGTCTGGCCCGGTGTGCCCCTCCAGCAGCACCACCCGGGTGGAAGCTACGTTGAGCGACAGACGCAGCAAAGTAGTAACCAGCAGCACCGTCGGGAATACCGAGAAATCGAGCGGCTTGGCGGTACGCAAACTGACCAGCAGCACTATAATCGCCAGGGCGATATTGAAAGTAAACAGGATATCCAGCATGAAAGGCGGCAGCGGCAGGATCATCATCGCCAGAATCATGATGATCAACATGGGACCTGCGAAGTTGCGCACGCTGCTGGCACCCAGCATTGTTGATAGGGCTAGTGTGTTATTCATGGAGCTTGTTGCTCGCGCCTGGAATTGAGATTCTGCTCGTATTCATCATCGGCCTTGATCCGCATCGCCGGGTTGCTGCCTGCTTTGAGGATCAAGCTCTTCCGGCACCGGCACTTCCTGTGGCAGCTGTGGCGCGGCCCCGCCATATTCCCGATAACGACGCAGTTGGAACACATATGCCAGAACTTCAGCCACCGCGGTGTAAAGGGCTTCCGGTATTTCATCGCCTAGTTCGGTGTGGTGATATAGCGCCCTGGCCAGCCGTGGTGATTCCAGGATGGGGATCTGATGCTGCTGTGCCAGTTCACGGATGCGGCCTGCCAGCAGGTGACTGCCCTTCGCCACCACCTTGGGTGCGCGCATGACGTCGTCTTGATAGCGTAGCGCCACGGCGTAATGAGTAGGGTTGGTGACAATCACGTCGGCTTTTGGAATTTCTGCCATCATGCGGCGGCGCGCTGCTTCTCGTTGCAGACTGCGGATGCGTGCCTTGACGTGAGGATCACCCTCGTCTTCCTTCATTTCCTTGCGCACTTCCTCTTTGGTCATCTTGAGCTTCTCGGCATGCTGCCAAATCTGAAACGGGACATCTATGAGCACAATCAATAGCATCGAACCGGCAATGATGAAAAAGCTCAGCCCCAGCAGATTTCCCATGTGGGTGATTCCAACATCTACCGACTGGCTTGCCAGGGAAAGCACCACCTCTCTGTAGTGCCATATCACCAGGGTGCCCACGCCCCCAATCACCAGCGCCTTGGTCAGCGCCTTGACCAACTCCACCAGGCTTTTCTTGGAGAACATCCTGCCCAGACCGCTCATGGGATTAATGCGCTTGAAATCCGGCTGCAGAGTTTTGGCGCTGAACAGCCAGCCACTAAGCAGCATCGGCGCAAAGAATGCTGTTATTACCAACAGCAGCAGCAATGGCAGCAATGCCAATACCGCGTCAGACG
Source organism: Nitrosospira sp. (assembly GCA_043721435.1). Classification (GTDB taxonomy): domain Bacteria; phylum Pseudomonadota; class Gammaproteobacteria; order Burkholderiales; family Nitrosomonadaceae; genus VFJL01. The sequence goes on from JAYSQR010000050.1 coordinate 46,540, forward strand.
CTAGCTGGGTCAGGCGCAGCAACATGAGCTGGGAATCGAATACCAGTTCCCGCTCCATTTGTAGGCCGTTTTTCATCACCGCCGACAACTGTCCCATCAAGCTGGAGCCCATAAACCACACACCGCCAGCTGCAACGAGCAGCAAGGTAAAGGTGGTAAGTTCTGGCGAACGCACTACCTGTCCGTCTTCCCTTGCCTTCTCTAATCGCTTGTGCGTTGCAGGTTCTGTTTTTTCCAGATCACTTTCTTCAGCCATGCGGACTCCCGATGTCTAGCCACGATTATCAAGCGGCAGCCACGGGTTCAATCCGGCAAATAGATGGGCATTTATGCCGTTATTTGGGATTGAGGGAGATCGGGAGTGGGGAGTGGGGAGTGGGAAAATTCCCCGTCCCGGCAGGACATCAGGCAAACCGGAATAGCCTGCCTTGCAGGAACTGCCGTTCGGTATCACTGCTGCAGTCACAGCGGGTTACAAAGGGTCTGCGCGTTTTGTTTTCTATGCGGTCTCAGGACAAGAAGGCATAAGGAATCGCTTGAAGATCAAATCCATTCTCTGGTTCAAAAAGAACTAAAACCCCAGACTTGCCAGCAGATCGTCCACCTGGTCCTGGTTGGCCACCACATCGGTGCGTCCTGCAGAGTTTACTACCGGACCATTTAACAGCCCTTTGTTAGTGTCCTCTTTTTTATCCATCGGCACATTATCCATCAACAATCGCAGCAGCTCCTGTTCCAGACTTTTCACCATTTTGGTAATTTTTTTCATGACCTGCCCGGTCAAGTCCTGGAAGTCCTGGGCCATCATGACTTCCGTCAATTGGGCATTAGTGGCGTTGGTCTGGTTTGGCACATCATTGAGATAGCTGCGGGTCTGCGCCACCAGATTCCTGAATGCTTCGCTGTCTAGCTGTCCGGAACCCGGTGCATCGAATATCTGTTGCCAAAGTCTGGAAAGAGCATTCGCATCGGCAGCGAGTTTATCCTGAATAGGTTTGGCGATTTCAGTCGCGTTAAGCGCGCGCTCGGCTGCCTGTTTGGTCATGTACGCCACGTAGGCAAGCCGATCCTGGGCATCGGGAATCTTGGCAGCAGCCTCTTCCAGCCGCTTGTTGTAACCCAGTTCCCGCAGGCTGTCATGCAGCACACGGGTCAACTGCCCGACCTGTTTGATTAGTCTATCCGCAGTATGTGTATCTGTACTTCCAGTCTCTGCCGTCGCGACATTTTGCTGTGGGCTGGTCATTTCAATATCCCCTAGATCGTGTATGTTGTTGGCATTTTGGCACGCTTATTGATTGTAGCTAACTTGAATATCAGTCCAAGTTCAACCCTTGCTTTCCATGTTCTGGAAAATCTTGTTGAGCTTCTCTTCCAGGGTGGCGGCGGTGAACGGTTTAACCACGTAACCGCTGGCTCCGGCTTGAGCAGCGGCTACGATATTTTCCTTCTTGGCTTCGGCGGTTACCATCAGCACCGGGATTTTCTTCAGCGCCGCATCTGCACGGATATTCTGCAGCATGGTCAGCCCGTCCATGTGGGGCATGTTCCAGTCCGAAACGACAAAATCGTAACTGCCGCTGCGCAGCATTTGCATCGCCATCGCTCCATCCTCGGCTTCATCGACGTTGTTGAACCCCAGCTCCTTCAGAAGATTGCGAACGATTCTGCGCATTGTGGCAAAATCGTCCACCACTAGAAATTTCATATTCTGATCGGCCATCATTATCTCCATTGAATGCGAACTTTCTATCCTGCATATTGATTCAGCGGCAGTTGCCTAGCTGCGCTGATCTTGCCTACCCTGCTGTGTGTTGCCATGCCGTCTTACTCGACAGCACGCTCTCTGGCTATCAATATTTCTTAACGGCCGATTCTACGGAAAGTTTAAGTTGCCTTTATTGCTTGTTCGCTGCCTCTTCCTGTTATCCCAGCGATTTTGCCATCAGCAGACAAAGCCTCTGGAATTCGCTAAATCCGTTCGAATCCAGAACTGGGCGGTTCCGGCCCCCGTCGGCATAAATCAACCCAATGGGATCACCTTTGACCAGGATGGGCATGGCGAAGAATTCACAATTGCCAACACCATTCCAGATGATCCGGATCATCTCCTCCAGCAAGAGTGATTGCAACTCATTCTGGGTATCGGCGCTATACCAGATTGCCTCCATCTTGCCCATCAGCCGGGAAAAAACATGCGGATGTACCAGGTCGATTTGAAGTTTTCGCAGCAACGATGCTTCCTCTGTCCCAATCAGGAATTTAGCCGTAGCCTTGCTGTGGTCGGCGTTGATCTCCATGAACAACACCCGGTTGAGACCAATACCGGCATACATGCCGTAAAAAACCCGAGACAGAACCTCCAGAAAATCCGGGTGTCGGGCTGCAGGCAGGGTAAGCAGTTTTGTCACTCTTTCCAGCACATCACTCGGGGTTTCGACACGCTCCCCGTCAACGGTATCGCCTCCGGACTCCTCCTCTAGCGACAGGAGCGGCAACCAGACAGCAGGGCGAAGTTTGCCATCCCAACTCAGTCCCCGAATCGCCTTCAGGGATGTCCGGTAGATTCTCGCCATGACTTCATGGCGAGGAACACCGACAAGTTTTTCGAGTGCAGCGTAGTCATTCGACAGCGCAACGTTGTGCCAGCCATTGGCAGAGTGTCTGGCCAGCGTCACTGCCAGCGCCACGTTGCGGACCCGCGGCGAATCGCCATGCACATCGTCCATCAACGATTGCAGCAAAGTGGGCAGATGCCATTGCTCAGCCAGCACCAACTGCAGTTCGATCAAGCTGAAACCCAGCACGCTTTTCTGTACCGTAGCGCTGTCCAAGGAACTGTCCTGCCGCATCTTCCGGGCTATCTGCGTTGCGTATCCCGGCGCCAGACACCATAACAACATCTCCACAATGTCGTGCAACAGCGTAGCGACGATGATTTCATCGGATTCGATATCATGGCGTAACGCCGCCCACTCCCATGCATACATCGCTGCCTGGCGAGTTTGATCGATGGTCGCCATGAAACCCTCCAGCGCCTCGGGGCGTTCCGCGAGAATCTCTTCGACCACTTGCATCTGGTGGAATTGCTTGAAGAACGGCGTGGTGCCGAGCATCATGATGGCATGCTCGACTGTGGTTATTTCGGTAGCCTCGCTGTTCCTGCGGCGCCCCTGCATATAACGCAGCACTTTTAACGTCAACATGGGATCCCGCAGGATGACCCCCGAGATGTCACGTGCCGTAATGTTGTCCTCGTTTTCCTTAAGCCGGACAAGCGCATCAACCGTAGTCCGCAACACCGGCACTTCCACCTGGCCGAGGAAAGCCACCCATTTGTCCAGGCTGGTTGCAACCGTGCCACCCGGGGCCGTCCTCGGCACCCCCTGCAGCATATCTGCACCCAAGGCTGATGTTCCCGTCTGTGTTGTTTCTGTCGGCAGCAACGGCATGATGTTTCCTTATAAGCGCCACAGGTACAGCGTGGAGCCGCCAAAATCATCCAGCTTGAGAGTCACTTCCGGTGCAACCCCGGGAACCACGAAACTATTGCTGATGAGAATGCTGCCAGGGCGCATTTCTTTGCGCGCCTTGCACCATAGCACCGCCATGGGCACCGGCGAAAGGTAGGCATAAACCACGTCGTAGCGGGCCAGATCCAGACGCCAGAAATCACCCCAACTGACACGCCAGCCGGCTACCCCAAAGGCGCTGCGACATCTGCTCAACAGGAATGGTAACGGCGCTGCCTCAATGCCCTGATAAATACCGTCGGGCCGCACTTTGTTCAATTGCTGGAGCAACCCGCCGCATCCCGACCCCAGGTCGATGAACGAAAAACTGCGCTGCTGCGGTAACAGTGATGCGACCGCCGCGACCGCCGCACGGCTGGAAAGATACAGCGGTACCTGCGTCCGATAGACTTTTCCGTAAACCAGCGCCAGCAGCAAGAATGCACCCAGGAACCAGAGCGGGGACAAATCCATTGCCAATGCTGCCATCGCTGCGGGAACAAACAGCAAGTTAAGCGGCAGCCACCACCTGTCCATATTAAGCCAATAACCGATGGCTGCTGCGATCATCCCCTGCAACAGCGCCCACTGCATCTGATCAGGCAAATGCCCCTTCCCCAGCATTGGAGCCATAGCCGCCACCAAGCCCATGACCAGCAAAGCCATGAACTGGGCCAGCAGCGCCTTCAATGCCGGTGGCATGGCTGCAACCGAAACGAGCGGGAATCCGTGACGAACCGCAAGCCTAGTGTGGCTGGGGGGCTGCATTTTCCATCTTCTCCTTATTGATTTGTTCCTGGCTGCCAATCTCGACGACGTGCTCACTCTCCCTGGTTATCGCCTCCTCGGACTCCTTGTTCATCACAATGATGCTGATACGCCGGTTGATAGGGTTAAACGGGTGATCTTTATCGAGCATCACTGCCGAAGATAGCCCGACTACTCGCAAGATCTTGCTCTCATCCATGCCACCGGCAATCAGTTCCCGGCGCGAGGCATTGGCACGGTCTGCGGAAAGCTCCCAATTGCTGTACCCCCTCTCGCCGGACGGATAAAGCCTAGCGTCGGTATGACCGGAAAGGCTGATTCTGTTGGATACCTCGTTCAGGGTTTTGCCGATTTCGCGCAGTATGACGCGGGTATACGGCTGCAGTTCCGCCCTGCCGACTGCAAACATGGGGCGATTTTGCTCGTCCACAATTTGGATGCGCAGGCCTTCAGTGGTGATATCCACCATTAACTGCTCCTTAAACTGCCTTAATGCAGGGTTGGTCTCGATTGCCTCTTCCACCTTTTGCTTCAGACTCTTTAGACGAACCAATTCAGCACGCCTCAGTTCGGCTTTAGCCGCGTCGAGCTTAATGACCTCTTTTTGTTTCCTGGTATCACCTTTTTTTACCTGGCCATCGCGTTCCAGCAGATCCTTGCCGCCACCCTTGAGCGGATTGGAACTGCCGCCACTGCTTTCGCCGCCAGCGAGAGCCACCTTTAACGGCATCTTGAAGTACTCGGAAACAGCATTCAAAGTACCTGCATCGGTGCTGCTTAACAGCCACATCAGTAAAAAGAACGCCATCATCGCGGTCACGAAGTCGGCGTAGGCGATCTTCCACACCCCGCTCGGGTGTCCCCCACCATGGCGTTTCTTGATGCGCTTGACGACAAATGGTTTCTGCTGGATATCTTCAGCCATGCGTTGCCTCAGGTATTACCAATACAAACTGTTATTTATTTTTGGCCTGCTTGACATGATGTTCCAGTTCGAGGAAGGTCGGGCGCTCGGTCGAATACAGTACTTTCCTGCCAAACTCCACTGCCAGTGCGGGCGAATAGCCATTGAGGCTGGCCAGCAGCGTCACCTTGATAGTCTCTAGCAACTTGCTGGACTCACCCAGCCTCTGCTCCAGTTTCGAAGCCAGGGGCGTGACGAACCCGTAGGAAAGCAGAATTCCAAGGAAGGTGCCCACCAACGCGGCGGCGATGAGCCTGCCCAGTTCCGCCGGCGGAAGGCCCACCGATTCCATGGTATGCACCACGCCCATCACTGCCGCGACAATACCAAAGGCAGGCAGCCCGTCCCCTACTTTCTGAATGGCACTAGCCGGCACTCCGCCTTCCTGGTGATGGGTTTCGATTTCGCTATCCATCAGGTTCTCGATTTCCATCGCGTCGAGATTGCCCCCCACCATCAGGCGCAAATAATCGGTGATGAATTCAACTGCGTGATGCTCAGCAGAGATTAGCGGATATTTGGTAAACAGCGGGCTCTCCTTAGGCTCCTCCACATCGGCCTCAATCGACATCAATCCTTCCTTGCGCACCTTCGCCAGAATTTCATAAAGCAGCGCCATCAGTTCCATGTACAGCACCTTGTTGTATCTCGAACCCTTGAAAACATTTGGCAAATCCTTCAGGGTCGCCTTGATGGTTTTGCCCGAGTTACCGACGAGAAAAGCACCAATCGCCGAGCCCGCGATCATGAGAAGTTCTACGGGTTGAAACAGGGCCGCCACATGGCCGCCAGCCAACGCAAAACCGCCGAATACGGCGCCCAGAACAATCAAATATCCGATGATGACCAGCATTGTAAATACGCCCTAGAATGTCATGAATGCAACCACCATTATCCGGTGAAATCTGCTGAGGAAAGTTAACACGCCCTTACCCCATCGAAGTCTGGAATAGGAGCGAATTTACCCCTCAATTCCCCGGGGGGTGCCGGTACACTCAGGCAATCCTGGTGTCCGGGTCAGGCAGGCAAGAAGCTGAATCAGCTTACGGGGGATCTCAGAACAGAACGACAGAAGTCCTCAGGCAGCGCTGAGTTGCTGCGTGTTAGATGCGATTACTTGCGCATATTTCTTGGTCTTGCCAGCGCGCGAAGGTATGTTGCACAGTCCGCAAACATGATTGGAGTGAAGCTCAAGCGCATGCACCACAAAATCCCCCTTGCATTTGCTGCATGGCGCGAGACACAATATTTTGCTGTCGACAAAACGCACCAGGGTCCACGCCCGCGTCAAACTCAGCACCCGCTCTAGCTGGCTGGCTTCGATGTGCTCGAGGTAGAGTTTATAACCTTTAATCATGGCGTCGATGCCACGAACATCCGTATGCGCGGTGAGGTAATGGTAGATGTTGATAAACAGCGATGAATGCATGTTGGGCTGCCAGCTTGTAAACCAATCCTCAGAAAATGGCAGCATGCCTTTGGGTGGCGAGACCCCTGTTATTTCCTTGTAGAGCTTGACCAATCTTTCCCGGCTCAAATTAGAATTGGCCTCCAGTACCTGCAACCGCGCTCCCAACCTGATTAACTCGCTCGCGAGCTGAATTTGTTTTGCCTCTGACAGAATACTTTTGTTACGCATAGCATGCGATCCTTTAAAATACCTGGCTTACACAATTGCCTCAGCTGGTTGCCCAGCCATCAGAATAGCTGCATGGAACTGCGATACTGCCCGGTCCCGACTGTGACTGGTCAACATTTCCGCCATCAAGTGGTCATCAAAGCGAAAGCGGCATAACAACATATTGGAGGCAGCCATCTTCAGGAGTTGACTGGAAGTGAGATTCTCCATGATATCGGCGACATCCTTGCCGATTCCCAGCCGGTACATCGCTGCAGTTCTGTCTTCCCGTAGCATCTGCTGTGACAGCAGCATGTAGCCGAGGTTGATCTCTCTGATTTCTCCCAACATCTGATTAGCATCCATTTCTTATACTCCCTTCCAGTTTGCACGCGGACTCGAACCTGATGAGTGAGCCAGTGAGCGCATTCTCAACTTGCACAAGGGGTTAGTAAATGGAAGTTCTTCCAAATTCTCAGTAGGATTTCTGCCAGTGCGCGTGTAGGAATAATTCCTATACGCACCTCGCGGCGGCCAGCCGTTTCTGGAGTCGTCGGGCCCAGAAATTGTAGAAAGATGGAACGGAACTGGAACCGCATACTGAGGGCAGCAGCCGTCAGCAGGATGGGTATTTGATTGGCATACATGCTTGTTCCCACGCATGGATTTCCAGCAATCTAAGGGCGCGCTAAACCACCCTGCCTGCTCGCGTTCGTGGGGTAACGGTAATGATCCTCTATCGCCAATTATCGGATGCGCCCCCTACTTGCCGCGTCGGGGTGGCGCTTATTCAGATGTTCCTGACTTGAATATGCTGCGGATCTGTCCTACAAAAAGAATGCCAACCTTTGACTGCCCGTATCATCAGAAAATTTCTCGATGGGTATGTCATATACCGGTGAACGTGTCCCCGCGATACTGTTAGAATCAACCTGGGAGGTTAGATGCATTACGTTATTTCTACGACTTGGGGTCCAACAGATGTCACACGGGCCGCGCTGCCATTCGTTTTTTCCGCCTCTGCCCTGCAGGCAGGCGATACGGTAATGATCATGCTGTTTCATGACGCGGTCACGATCGCACTCGACGGCGCCCACCAGAAAATGGTTCCTTTCGGCCCGCCTGCAAAATTTGCGGAAATATTTTCCAGCCCCAACGCCAAGGTCCTCGTGTGCAAACCCTGCGCCGAGACGCGCGCCATCAGCGAAGACATGCTGGTGAAGAACGCATCCTTTGGCGGCATGAACGACTTGCATCAGCATGCGTCCCGGCCAGATGCGAAGTTCATCAGTTTCTAACCGGGGAATCTCGGAATAAGTCTTACCTATAGCAGCGAGACTGATTCAAAGGTTCCGGTTGCAAAATTGAGTAAAAGATAACCATGTGCGAACGGTTCGCCTTATATGCATCACCCGCCAGGCTCAAGGAGCATTTCGCCACCACCAATGACCCGGACCTGGAGCCGCGTCTTAATATCGCGCCGGCCCAGACGATTCCGGTGGTGCGTGTCGTCGCCACCGGCAATCGGGTATTCACTTTCGCTCACTAGGGCCTGCTCCCCTCCTGGGTCAAAGACACCGACGAGCTGCAACAGCCGATCAACGCCAAGGCGGAAACAGCAGCGATCAAACCGATGTTCCGCCACGCCTACCGCGAGAGCCGTGTGCTGGTTCCGGCGGGTGCATTTTATGAGTGGGCGGCACGCGACGAGAAACAGCCTTACCTGCTCAGGCTGCGCAATGATGAACCGATGGGGATGGGGTCTGCTGGAGGCCTGATGACCCTGCAGGGGACATCATCGCCTTCACCATCCTCACCATCAAGGCCAATCCCCTGATGGCCGCGATCCATGACCGCATGCCGGTCATCATCCGGCCGGAAGAATACGCCACCTGGATCGATCCCAACCTCACCGACATCATCAGGATTCAATCGATGGCGCGGCCTTATCCCGAACGTTTGATGGAAACCTATCCGATCAGCCGCAAGATCGACAGTCCACAGTACGATTCGCCGGACTTGATTGAACCGGCGCAGAATGAAAGAAACGCTGCGGGCAATCCGCTGATGGGTGTTGATCGGAAGCAATAACGAATGCTTCCAATCGGCTAGAGCAGATATTCAGAAACAGACCGAAGCTGCAGTACCTCCGCAGTATCTCCCCATCCCTGTTGCAAATTCACCCAAGCCATTGCGGTAGAAAAATCTATCGTCGTCTGAGATGCGCAACGAAAATTAATTTTCAGAGAATTCCTTATGAAAAAACCTTGCGGGGTAGCAAAGCAGGGTCTATTAACTAGTTAGGGGTGTCACTTTGCGCTCGAGTGACTCATCAAAAGGACTGCGCTTTTTGGCGTTCGCTCCGCTCGAACGTTTGGGTCTATCGCTTATGTGGTTGCGGCGACTGGTCCGGGCAATGCAAAGCAACCAACCATATCTTGGCTAAGGAGAAAACAAAATGAGTACAGCGAAACTTAACGTCTGGGTCACCAAAGTGGGTGAACCCTGCAAGATTGATAACGAGCATCAATGGTATGTCCACGTACTGCACTGCGATGGCGAACTGCTCAAGTGGTGCGGCCGGGTGTACACGAATATACCGACCAAGTGCGGCCATCTTGAGATCGAGATCCCGCCTGGCTGTTACATGGTGTGCGCCACCTGGTCGCCCGCCCCGGCAGGAGCCACTACCCCCACTACCTTGGGCAATCACATCTCGCATTTGGCCGCCATCCGCGCCAATTGCGGCGATGAAGTCTGCGCCACGCTGTTCCCGCCGACATTTCATTGGTGCGGAATCTGGTGGCTGATCGCTTTGCGCGAAAGCGTGGCATTAAAGCGGCTGCCGGCTAATGCAGCGCCCGCTGCAGAAACTGCAATAAAAGCCGTGGAAACGTTGTTGAAACAACTGCCCCAGGATGACTTTACCAGGCAGATGATGAAAATTGCGGAGAATCGGCCGAAGCCTCAATGAGTCGATCCTGAAACTCAGTCAGGTTCCAGCGTAACCGGTAGCGTGCCGGAACGAAAGCTGTCATTGCTACCTCTATAACCTCATCAAGGAGAAGGCACATGTCTGCAGTCGCAAGTTACAGTATCTTATTTTATGGCAGCCCAGAGGGTTACCAGACAAACCGCGCTCAGATTCAGTTGAGTGATGCGGCGGGCAAAACTCTGGCTTGGGTTCGATTCAACGATCCGGGTATGTTCTTTGAAGCCGATGCGAACGATGGCGGGATTATCAAGATGCACCTCCCGTCCACCATGTTCCAGAGCGTCCTCGACGTGCTACGTAACGAGAAGCCGATTAACGTCTATTTTGCGGCAGGACGGGGGTTCTTGGGGACATCGGGCGAACCTGTCGGCGAGGGGGAGTAGCGCCTGCCCATGATTCAACCCGGCTGGCGCGACCAAGCCGCGCCAGCCGGTTAATTTGATCGTTGCTGCGGTGTAACTGACCCTGGCTCTGTCACTGCACCCCGCTCATCACAGTTTTTGTAATCGCGCAGCTCACAATCTCTCGCCATTCTTTGCGCTTCGGTAATTTGCGGAGGCGTCATCATCTTGGCTGCCGCATCCCGATTCCTTTGTGCCGTACCGACCCCCTTCGCTGCCGCCAGGTTGAACCACATGTAGGCACGAACATAGTCCTGGGTTACGCCGCGGCCTTCGGCGTAGAGTCGGCCCAGATTATTTTGGGCCTCGGCATATCCCTGCACTGCCGCTAGGCGAAACCATTTCACCGCTTCCAGATAATCCTGCGGAATGCCGCGGCCCTCTTCATGCATCTGGGCAAGGTTGAACTGGGCGCGCGCGAACCCTTGCGTCGCTGCCAGCAGATACCATTTCATCGCTTCCTGATAGTCCTGCGACACACCCTGGCCATTGTTATACAATACCCCCAGGTTGAATTGGGCACGCGCAAGTCCTTGCGTTGCTGCCAGCAGAAGCCATTTCGCAGCTGCCTCATAATCTTGAGATACGCCTTGCCCATTGGCATACATCACCCCCAGGCTATATTGCGCCCGCGCATTCCTTCTTGCCGCAGCCAGATGAAACCACTGCGCGGCCGCCTCATAATCTCGTGGTACCCCTTGCCCATTGGCATACATCACCCCCAAGTTGAATTGCGCCAGCGTATTTCCCTGTGCCGCCGCCAGGCGAAACCACCTCAAGGCTTCGTAATAGTCCTGCGGCACACCTTGGCCATTGGCATAGATCACACCCAGGTTATATTGCGCCCGCACATTCCCCTGTGCCGCAATCAACTGGCGCCACATTACGGCTTCGTGATCGTGCTGGGTCAGGCTCTGGTCAGTGAGATTTGCATTCACCTTTGCCTGTGCCACACCACCGCACAGCGCCAGCACAGCAAATAAACAGACAAGCAGTCGCTTCATGGATGGGTGATAAGAGCAGCGGCATCGTTTGCCTGGGCCTTTGGCTCCCAGTTTTTGGCGCGGCCCAGCGCTTCTTTCCAGCGCCCGCGAAGTTCGGCCACGCGAGCGCGTGGCATCGCTGGTTCGAAAATTTTCTCGACCTGCCAGTGCGTGGCGATCGAGTCTGTATCTGGCCAGAAGCTGACCGCGAGTCCCGCCAGATATGCAGCCCCGAGCGCGGTCGTCTCGACCATGGCCGGGCGCACCACCGGTACGCCGAGCAGATCCGCCTGGAATTGCAGCAGCGGTTCGCTGCGCGAGGCGCCGCCATCGACGCGCAATTCCGTGAGCGGCTGGCCGGTGTCCGCGTGCATCGCATCGATCAGATCCGCCACCTGGAAAGCCACGCCTTCCAGTGCGGCACGCGCGATATGCGCAGCAGTGGTGTCGCGCGTGAGACCGATGATCATGCCGCGCGCGTAAGGATCCCAATGCGGCGCGCCGAGCCCAGTGAAAGCCGGCACCAGGATGACGCCGCCGCTATCCGGTACTGAGGCGGCGAGCGTATCCACCTCCTGCGCGGTGCGCACCAGATGCAGCCCGTCGCGCAGCCACTGCATGAGCGCACCACCGATGAAGACGCTACCTTCCAGCGCATATTCCTGCTTGCCGCCGATTTTCCACGCCGCCGTGGTGAGCAGGCGCTGCTTTGACACGACCGGCTTGGTGCCGATATTCTGCAGCAGGAAACAGCCGGTGCCGTAGGTGTTCTTCGCCAGCCCGGGCTGCACGCACATTTGCCCAAACAGAGCCGCCTGCTGATCCCCTGCCGCGCCCGCCACCACCATAGACGCGAGCGCCGGCACAGCGCTGATTTCGCCATATACTTCGCTCGAGGAACGCACCTCTGGCAGCATGCTCTGCGGGATAGAGAAAAGTTTGAGCAGCTCCTTGTCCCACGCGCCGGCATGGAGGTTGAACAGCATGGTCCGCGATGCGTTGCTCGGCTCGGTGACATGCACCTTGCCGCCGGTCAGTTTCCAGATGAGCCACGTTTCCACCGTGCCGCAGATGAGTCTGCCTGCTTCCGCTTGAGCACGCGCGCCAGGGACGTGGTCGAGTATCCAGGCGATCTTGGTCGCGGAAAAATACGGGTCGAGGATCAGCCCGGTGAGTTTCTGTATCACTCCTTCGTGGCCCGCCTCGCGCAACTGGTCGCACATCCCGGCAGTGCGGCGATCCTGCCAGACGATGGCGTTGTACACGGCATTACCGGTTTCGCGATCCCAGACGATGCTGGTCTCGCGCTGATTGGCGATGCCGACGCCGATGATGTCGTGCGGCCGAATATGCGCGCGATCCAGCGCTTCCATGGCCACCGCTATTTGCGTATGCCAAATCTCCTGCGGGTCATGTTCGACCCAGCCAGGCTGGGGAAAAATCTGGCGTATTTCCTGTTGCGCGACAGCGCAGATCTGACCCGCGTGATCGAAGATGATGGCGCGCACGCTGGTCGTACCGGCATCGAGGGCGAGGATGTAGGGCATGCGGTTATGGCGGTGGTCAGGTTCTGTCAAGGGTAACAAAAGGGAGTTTATTATGCCGTTAAAAGGCTCAGGGAACCTCTAAATAAGTATTTAAGCTACTGCTCAATGCCCATATCGCTGACAGCAGCTCCGCCTTGTGCCAGCACCGTGTTGGTCGCTTCCTCCTGCAAATCCGGCGGGTAGCCATGCTTTTTGAGAATGCACTTCACCATCACTTCCTTCTTCTTCAATCCGGCAGCGATGAAAACATCGATGATGCCTTCGTCGGCCATGATCGCCTTGGACACGTGCTGGCGTATTGCGGCGTCGATCTCTTCCGGTGGGCGTTGCGTACCGGAGGTCTTCGCGAGTGGGGCCTTGATCAAAGGCGCCCGGATTAATTTTTCGTAAGAGACGCGGCGTCCGAGTCCGGTATAAGATATAATCAAGTTCAAAGCTCACTCAAGTTTCCCCACACCTATTGGCGGTGTGCGCGGGAGATCGCTTCAACTAATTTTCCCCCACTTATTCCAGATCGAAGTTGCCGCCGTTTTTCGGCTGGCACGCTTGTTTCAAAAAGGAGGTTGCATCGTGGACCACGACAAACATTTTCACAGCTTCACCCAGGGCATCAATCACGCCTTCGCCCATGTGGTGATTACCCTGCTGGCGGTGGGTATCGCTTTTTCCCTGCCGGTGGTGGCGAAATACATCCTGTTTTATTGGTGGCCGAAGGTTGAAGACAACTCGCAATTGCTGATGATCACGGAAATCAGCTTTGCCGCGGTGCTGGTGCTGTTGTTCAATATCTCGAAGATCGCTTGGGACGGACGGCGCAGCACACATATGAACAAGATCGCATCGCTTGTGTATGCACGGGAGGGGCGTGACTGGATGTCGCGCTGGAAGGAGCGGGATATGCGCAAGAAGATTGCCAACGTGCGTGACGTGTACATCATGGCGATCACTGGCTACGGCACCTTCAGCTCGGAAAACAGTGATTTGCAGAAGACGCTGGAGCTGGCGTATGAAATTCGCGTGATGCTGGCAAACCCCTATGGCAAAGGTCTCGTTAGCCGGGCCCAGTCGCTGGATGACCCGGAGGCCATGCTCCAGGCCTATCGCCAGGAAACGGAGGTGAGCATCGCCTATCTGCGTAAGCTCGCCGCCTCAGGAAAAAAGATCAAGCTCAAGTTCTATGAAGAGCCGCCGTTCTGGAAGCTGGTGGTGACTGGAGAATATGTTTGGGTCCAGTACTGCCATGACGGCCACGAGGTTAAGACTCAGCCGGAGTATGTATTCGCGCTGCAGCATGGCAACCCCCAGCGGGGGTTTTTCGAGCCCTTTTACAAGCACTTTCTCGACCAGTGGAATGATCTGCGCCACCCCGAGTTCAATTTCGAAACCAGCGAACTAATCTACCGCAACGGGGACGGCAACGAAATCCAGCGGACGGCTTTTCCGCCCCAGGCAAAAGAAGGCGGATTGCCGGAGGGCTCGGCCGGCCTAGCGGTTAACTACTAGTCTTCCTGTGTCAGATAAAAATATCTACCCTCACCGGGCATCGCTAAAGCGTACGGGCGATCGCTTGCTCGATCAGAAATCGCAGCGTTGAATGGAGTCCGGCACATGCCGCTGCGCCCGTCCGGCTGCCGCGAGAGACGTAATCTGCGGGTAAAGAAGACGTTTCTGGTCGAGCACATTTTTTCTTGGGTCCGCCATGGCTGAGGCGCTCACTGGGCGACGAGAAAGCCGTAGGTTGCGATAACAAGGGAGCGTGGTGATGGAAATCCTGCCAGCCCCGACCCTCATGATGCGAGAGGCCGAACTCTGCTTGAGTTCCCGATAGTCCCGTTCGATGCAACAGTACTGATCTGACCAGCGTGATCGAGGATGATGGCGCGCACGCTGCTCATGCCGCCACTGAGGGCGAGGATATAGGACATGCAGTTAAGGCTGTGGGCAGATTCAGATCAGGCTGACGAGCAGGTTCTGTCAGGTAACAAAAGGCGGTCTATTATGCCGTGAAAAGACTTGGCAGATCCCGCACTTTCTAGCCAGACAGGAGAATGCCAAGAAGTGGCCCCCGGGACCCCGGGATCTGGAGAGGTTGATAAATGATAGCATGGTTCACTTTTACTCGTGCTGAGTATGGAATTGACAGGAGCAGGCAAATGCGAAGCACAACAAGGAATCACGCGGCGGGATTCAAGGCTAACGAGAGCATCAACTTGCTTGAAGGCAAGGCAGGACCGGCGAGGGGCGAGATGATTGAACCGCGCCGTCAGCCAACTGCGCCAGTTGCGCATGCGCTTTGCCCCGGCCTGGCTGTCGTTCCTGCCGTTCACGTGGGGTGACTACTGGGTGATCGATCTTGCGCCTGATTACAGTTGGGTTCTGGTGGGCGCCCCGAGCCGCAAGTATTTGTGGATACTTGCGCGCACACCAACGTTAGAGGCTGCCACGACGACACACTTGAAAGATAAGAGTCGATCGTTGGGCTTCGCCGTTGAAAACATGATTGACGTGGAGAACACACCCAACTAAGAAATCTCTGATCAAACCCAAATTGGTACTGACCGTTAGAAATAAATTGACTTGACCAGGTACGTAGCATAACGCAGCTCCGCCTCTGGCTAAGCGCGCTTTAACGCGAACTTCCGTTACCGACACTTTACGGACATCCACCACAACTCGCGATGGTCGTCTCCCAACAACATTGCAGTCATTTGAACCAAACCTCATGCGGCGGTTTTTCTGCAACCAAACTATTCTCATAAACAGAACAGTCTATCTGGCCAATTTATTTAACCAACGTAACACGGCCTTGTCGGATTGAGGTGAGCAAAGCGAACCCCAACAGCTCCGGCAAATTACATGTACGATGCCTTGACGTGCGGTGTTGTTAGGGTTCCCCCGCCACCCTAACCTGCGGTATTGCGGGGCGCGGTCATCCCTCGAAGAAAATCCGATCCGATGCCTCAACTGACTCTCTAAGCTGTCTGATTGGGTACTTAGGCGAGTAACAGTCAATATATTAGTTGCTGGCACCAGTCATGCTGATAACGATTCGATGAAAAATGTTCCTGAGCAAATGAGTGTCCCGTATCAAGTCATGAAAATCACCGCTTTCCGTTATGTTGCCATGCGCAGAGTCGTTTCGTCTTTGCCAGGCACTCGTTTCTTTGACTCCCATGTCAAGTGTCAGACTTGCAAAGAATCGTTCATTTCGTATCTGTTGCGATGGATTATTCAAATCCGCAGCCTTCTTTCGCAACGCCTCTTTTTCCGCATCTGAAAGGATCATGGCCTCAACAATTTTTAGAAACTCTTCTCTTAAATAAGCTGCTTTTTTCGAGTCTAAGAGGTTGGTCTTGTACTGAGGTCTGTCCAGTTTTCCATAAGCCGAACGAAGCGCCTCGATTCCCGCACCTAACTGAACGGATCTGGCGTGCGTGGGTGAGCATACGGCATGCCAATAAATCCAGCTGACATGATGAAAGTTAATTTCGTCGAAGTGTGCGAAGAGAGCGTTCACCGTTTTAGAAAACACGTTTGGATCGATAATCCTCGGGTGTCTGCTGCCCACTGGCGCTGGTGGCAGCGCAGGCAACAAATAAATACTCTCATCAATGATATTGGGGGTTACCGCCTTGAACCCAATAAATTCAAACTCTTTCGAAAGCAACGTGTAACCAAGGTAGAGCATCGGCAAGCCGAAAGCGAACGACAGGCATTCGCGAATTTTTCTGCGGATTTCTTCCGAAGGGAATTTTTTATACAGCACGAAGCCAAGGCCGCTTGGCCGTTCCCTTTTATGGTTTTGAGCAGGCGCGATGTAAATCTCATTGCCAGCAATGTTCAGCCATAGGCAGCTCCTCATCGTCGAGCTTGCTTCCTTTGCGTGTTGTCTCAGCGGTTCGTCTCCTCCGCTGAGTATTCTGGTTGCGGTCGTCTCCACATTTTCTTCCAGCATGTGTGGCCAGAAATATAGGTATGTGTCTACATTGTCGACCCATTCAATTAATTGATGTACCCGCTCAACATCATCCGGAACAGCCTCGAGCGAATCAACCCACGCTTTTTCTGTTGTTTCATAGGCCCTGGTAACGGGATTTGAACGACGGTTTTTGTCAAACGGCCACACCCCCTTGGCAACCACGGTCATATCGGAACTGGACAGAGTGACACTAGTATCTAAACACATAAATAACGAATCATATATTATACTGTCGCATACCCACCCCATGATGAGGAGCCTGCCATGCGACAGACGGAACTGTATCT
>JAYSQR010000051.1:0-21958 GCA_043721435.1 Nitrosospira sp.
GTAGCCGAGACCGATCTCAATGCCAGCCGCACGCAAAAGAAGATGGTGCTGAAGGAAGTCAAGGCCGACGAGGATGACGATGGCGAGTGAGTTACCGCATTTGCCCGGTGTCCCCACTGCCCGCCCCGGGCAGTGGTCTTGCTTGTAAATGTTCCCATTTGTTAACCGCCTATCGTCCGCTCAGCGCACCGGAGGCTGAGTTCATTGCTACTGATGTTTCAGGTAAGAGATCAGTAGCACTTCTGCCCTGATCCCTCAGCTCCAAGAAATTCCCGCAATGGCAACCGTACCTAACCGGTTGGCATAGCCGCTGAACGCCAACCTGACCGAGTTTCTCATTTCAGATCCATTGAGATAAAAAATGCTACGCAACTTTCCGCATGCTGATATTCCACACCCTCACAGAATACGTGATTACTTTATAGCGACACTTACATTTGTTTGTGTAGCGATCAGCTTGGTTATTGATGCCAGTGGAACCCTGGAACAGCAAAACACCATGGGGATTATCGCCTGGACATTCTTGTTTGCATTGCTGTTCGGTGAAAATAAGGAAGTACGGACACAGGTTATCATTGCTGTCGCTTTCGCCACGGCTGGCGAGCACTTTGCATCTATCTACATGGGTGGATATACCTACCGCTTTGTAAATGTGCCGGCTTATGTGCCGCCAGGTCACGGAATGGTTTACTTAACCGCTGTAGCGCTGGCGCGTTCTGGTTTCTTTCTGAAGTATGCCAGAAAAATTGCTGCATTTGTGGTGGTGGTATGTGGAGTGTGGTCACTCTGGGGAATCAGCGGCTATCCTGAACAGGGCGATCAAGTTGGGGCCTTACTGTTCTGTGTTTTTCTGATTTACCTGTTTAAAGGCCGCTCACCGATGGTTTATCTTGCGGCCTTCTTCATTACCACCTGGCTGGAATTAATTGGCACAGCAGCCGGGACCTGGCAATGGGCAACGATAGAGCCGGTGCTGGGATTATCCCAGGGAAATCCGCCAAGCGGTGTTGCTGCCTGGTATTGCCTGGTCGATGCAGTAGCCATCGGTGGGGCGCCGCTCGTATTAAACACTCTGAGAAAAAGTGGGGGCTGGTTTAAATCACGAAAAGCACGCAAGGATATCCGTCAGGGAGCAGGAAACGAATAGCCGTGCTTTTGAGTGAGTCCGTTTTGTGGCCATGCTGCACCAGCCAAGCGCTTTGCCCCTTGTAGCTTAACGCCAAACTCGAAATTCGGCGCATATGATTTTCTCGGTTAATGCTGTATCATGCCTACGCCATGGTTGCTTGGCGTTACTGTCCGGTCACAGCCGCAACCAGTCGTGTCTTTTGTTTTTATGCGATTTCTTACAATAATTGTCCTGCCTAGACCGGTCCCAACAATCGTTGGTAGGTGGTTTAGGAGTAATGCAAATGTCGTTTGATCAACTCGGCCTATCGGCTGAAATTCTGCGTGCCATCGTCGATCAAGGCTACACAGAACCCACCCCTATTCAGGCACAGGCAATTCCGCCGATCCTCGAAGGCAAGGACATCATGGGCGGAGCGCAAACTGGCACTGGCAAGACTGCCGGTTTTACCCTGCCAATGCTGCATCGGTTGCAACCTCATGCCAACACCAGCGTGTCGCCCGCCAGACATCCGATTCGTGCACTGGTTCTGGTACCAACACGCGAACTGGCAGCGCAGGTGTATGAGAGCGTCAAGGCTTACGGAAAATATTTACCGCTCAGATGCGCAGTAGTTTACGGTGGCGTCAACATGGATCCCCAAGTCAAAGACTTGCGCGCTGGGGTAGAAATCCTGGTGGCGACGCCTGGACGGCTGCTGGATCACGTGCAGCAGAAAACCATGAATCTTTCCAAGGTGGAAATCCTGGTACTGGATGAAGCCGACCGCATGCTGGACATGGGTTTTCTGCCCGACATCAAGCGGATCCTCGCACTAATGCCGGAACAGCGCCAGAGTCTGATGTTCTCCGCCACCTTTTCCGAAGAGATCAAGAAACTCGCGGACAAGCTGCTGAAACAACCGATATTGATCGAAGTAGCAAGACGCAACTCCATCAGCGAGCTGGTAACGCATGTAGTGCATCCGGTCGAACGCGACCGCAAACGTGAACTGCTGGCGCATCTCATCAAATCGCACGACCTGAAACAGGTGCTGGTATTTGTCCGAACCAAGCATGGCGCCAGCCGCTTGGCTCAGCAACTGGAGCGGGATGGCATCACCGCCACTTCAATTCATGGCGACAAAAGCCAGCCTCAACGCACTCAAGCGCTGGCGGAATTCAAACAAGGCACAGTACGTGCGCTGGTAGCCACCGACGTTGCTGCACGTGGACTCGACATCGAGGACTTACCGCATGTGGTCAATTTCGAATTGCCTACCACACCAGAAGACTACATCCATCGCATCGGACGCACCGGGCGTGCCGGCACCAAGGGAGACGCGATTTCTCTGGTGTGTGAAGACGAAAATGAACTGCTTGAAGGCATCGAGAAGCTTCTGAAATTCAAACTCAAGGTAGAGATAGCTGCCGGGTTTGAGCCAGGAACAGCGCATCGAAAGGCAGAATCGGTGCATGCCGCTCCCGCACACAAACGCCATGAACAGGTCAAACCGGAATCGAAACAACGCACTGAGTCACACTCTGGGCGTAGCAATGAAACGCGGCCCATACCTCGTTCGGAAGGGCCTGCGCACGGGCAGGCAGGACGCTCCAGAGCACCACAAGATCCGCTCTTCAGCCAACCTTATACACCTTCGGCACGCCCAGCTGCCGGTGCGACAACATTACCCACTGCAACGCAGGAACAGCCCTCCCATTCCCGCCACGGACACCCGAAAAAACCGCTGCCGGCACTGTTCATGCCACCCCTCCTTGATAAGTCCAAGCAAAATGAGTGAAACAAGGTTGCTGCCAGCGCCTGCTGCTACATAATCCGGCTATCACCGCACGACATGGCTAACCGCCTGACAAAGATATACACCCGTACCGGCGATGACGGCACTACCGGCCTGGGGGATGGTGCGCGATCCGGCAAGGAAAGTACGCGCATCGAGGCTATCGGCAGCGTGGACGAACTCAACAGCTGCATCGGTGTTCTGCTGGCAGAGAGTCTTGAAGAAGGGGCACGCAGTAAACTGGAAAATATCCAGCATGATTTGTTTGATCTGGGCGGCGACCTGAGTATTCCAGGCCGTATAAGCATAAGCGAAGCACAAGTCACGCGCCTGGAACATCAACTCGATCAATACAATGCCACTCTACCCGCACTGAGAGAATTCATACTTCCCGGCGGAACGCGGGCAGCAGCTCTTTGTCATGTTGCCCGTGCCGTATGCCGACGCGCAGAAAGATGCGTGGTCAGGCTGTCCCATACCGAAACAGTGGCGCCGTTCAACATCCAGTACCTCAACCGCTTGTCGGATTTTCTGTTCGTGCTATGCCGGGTGTTGAACCGCCAGCAGGATGTGGGAGATGTGCTGTGGCAACCTGGCAAGAATCGCAATTCTGACGCCAGCTAACGCCTTTCTGTCACTTCTCTTTGTGCCGGAAGCTTTCGACTATCAACAGCATGGCACCGACAAAAATAGCGGAATCGGCCACATTGAACGCGGGCCAATGATAACCGCTGATATGAAAGTCGAGAAAATCGACCACGTGGCCCAGAGTAATGCGGTCCCACAAATTACCCAGCGCACCACCCAGCACCAGACTCAGCGACATGCAGAACAGTTTCTCCGCCGCATGCTTGCGTAGTAGATAAACGATCAGGACCGAAGCGCTCGCCGCAATCCCGCTGAAAAACCAGCGCTGCCAACCGGAGGCATCACTCAGGAAGCTGAACGCCGCCCCGGCGTTGTACGTCAGCACCAGATTGAAGAACGAAGTTATGACCATGTGCTCGCCGTAAGCAAGCGCTGACTGAACAAGGTGTTTTGTAAAGAGATCAAGCGCAACGATTACCGTGCTGATCATCAGCCACCTACGCATAGGTTCTGGGTTCGCCGTCACCATACAGATTGCTCACGCAACGTCCGCAGATGTGTGGATGGCTGGCGTCAGTACCGACATCGGCGCGGTAATGCCAGCAGCGCTCGCATTTTTGGTGCGGTGAAGCTAATGCCACAATACGAACGCCCTCCAAATCTGCCCCTTGCTCGTCGAGGGATGCATCAGAATGTAGCGTCGCCTGGGACGTAATCATTACAAATTTAAGATCATCGCCGATTTGTTGCAACATCTGGAAAGTGCTGGGGCCAACATAAATTTCCACTTCCGCTTGTAAAGAAGAGCCAATTTTTCCATCGGACCGTAGCTCCTCTAGGCGCTTCATTACATCTGCTCGAATAGCGCGTAAGTTGTGCCAGCGGGTAAACAACTCAACTTGATTCTCAATTTTCGGAAACTCATGCCAGGTATGCAGCAACACGCTGTCATTCGCATCACCTGTCAGGTGCGCCCAGGCTTCTTCAGCAGTGAAACTCAGGATCGGTGCAAACAACCGCACCAGGCTATGCGCAATATGGTGCAGCGCGTTCTGTGCCGAGCGGCGCGGAATGCCTTGGGCAGCAGCGGTATAAAGCCGGTCCTTGAGGATATCCAGATAGAACCCACCCAAATCTTCCGAACAGAAATTGTGCAGCTTGTGCATCGCCAGATGGAATTCGTAACGTGTATAGCTTTGCGTCAAATCATCCTGCAGTTCTTTAGTGACTGCCAGCATATAGCGATCAATTTCCAGCCACTGCTCCACCGGCAGCATATCTTTCTGCGCATCAAAATCGGCCAGATTCGCCAACAGAAAGCGCAGGGTGTTGCGAATGCGGCGATAGCTTTCCACCACGCGTTTGAGGATTTCGTCAGAGATGGTCAGCTCGCCGGAATAGTCCGTCGAAGCCACCCACAGGCGCAGGACGTCAGCGCCATAGGTATCCATCACCTTCTGCGGGGCGATCACGTTGCCCTTGGACTTGCTCATCTTGTGGCCGGAACCGTCGACCACGAAGCCATGGGTCAACAGTGCATCGTAAGGCGCACGGCCATCCATGGCGCAACCAGTCAGCAGGGACGACTGGAACCAGCCGCGGTGCTGGTCGGAGCCTTCCAGATAAAGGTCGGCGGGGTAAGTTAACTCATCGCGTCGCTTGAGCACGGAGAAATGTGTGACGCCGGAATCGAACCATACATCCAGCGTGTCGGTGACTTTTTTGTACTGCGTCGCGTCCACCCCAGGGAAGGCCGCAATATCCAGGCTGAACCATGCCTCAATGCCGCGCTCTTCCACTTGTAGTGCGACTTTTTCCAGCAATGCCGAAGTGTCGGGGTGTGGCTCGCCGGTTTCCTTGTGGACGAACAAAGGCATGGGCACACCCCAATTGCGTTGGCGCGACACACACCAATCGGGGCGGTTCTTGATCATGGCTTCCAGCCGTGCGCGGCCCCAGGATGGGAAGAACTGGGTATGCTCCACCGCCGTGTTGGCGATGCCGCGCAGCGTCTGTCCGCTTTTGCCGTGCTGGCCCATGCCGATGAACCATTGGTGGGTAGCGCGAAAGATCACCGGCGTCTTGTGGCGCCAGCAATGCGGGTAGCTGTGATTGAGACGGCTTGATGCCAGCAGGTTGCCGCTGTCTTGCAGTGTTTCGATCACTATCTTGTTGGCATCCCACACGCTCAAACCGCCGACCAGCGGAATTTTTGCGAAGAACTTGCCGTTATCGTCCACCGGATTATCCACTGGCAGGTCGTAGCGCATGCCGACCGCGTAGTCTTCCAGACCGTGTGCCGGTGCGGTATGCACCAGTCCGGTACCGGTATCGGTGGTGACGTGGTCGCCGCAAATCACCGGCACTTGGCGATCATCGAATGGGTGTTGCAGCTTAAGATGTTCGAGGTCTGCACCCTTGCAGGAAGCTACGATTTTCCATGTGGTTAAATTGTATTTATATTTGAGATTATCGTCTTCGAGGGCTTCTCTCTCTTGAGGTGAGGCTCCAATTCGATCAAGGCTTTCAGGCAAATCGGCTTTATCTCGCTCAACCAAAATAAAATAGCCCTTCTCTGTTTTTACCAAAGCATAGGTAAATTCAGGATTCACACACACCGCTTCGTTGGCCGGCAGTGTCCACGGCGTAGTGGTCCAGATCACGGCATACGCCGGCTCGTTGAGGTGCGCCACGTCGAAGACCTTGGCTAAAGCTACGTTGTCCAGCACCCGGAACGCCACATCGATGGCTGGCGAGTTCTTGTCTTCGTACTCGACCTCAGCCTCCGCCAGTGCCGAGCCGCAGTCCACGCACCAGTGCACCGGCTTGGAGCCTTGGTACAGATAGCCGTTTTTATAAATCTCGCCCAAGGCACGCATGATGTCGGCCTCGGTTTTGAAGTCCATGGTCAGGTAAGGATTGTCCCACTCACCCAGCACACCCAGGCGAATGAAATCGGCCTTCTGCCGCTCGACCTGTACTGTTGCATATTCGCGGCACAGTTCGCGGAACTTGGCGGGCTCGATATTCTTGCCGTGGTTTTTTTCCACCTGCAATTCGATGGGCAACCCGTGACAATCCCAACCGGGTACGTAAGACGCGTCAAAACCCGCCAAGGTCTTGCTCTTGACGATGATGTCCTTGAGGATTTTGTTGACTGCGTGACCGATGTGGATGTCGCCGTTGGCATACGGCGGGCCATCGTGCAGGATGAATTTCTCTGCGCCTTTGCGCGCTTCCCGAATTTTCTGATACAGCTTTTTCTCTTGCCAGGCTTTGAGCATGACCGGCTCGCGCTTGGCAAGATCGCCGCGCATCGGAAAGGGTGTGTCGGGCAAATTAAGGGTCTTTTTATAATCGGTCATGAGGTATCAGTTCAGTTTATGCGACAGACTGCTTGCAGTGCGCCTGCACAGGATGCGAAGTCAAAAAATAGTTCTTTGCATTTTCCACATCGCGCTCGATCTGTCTGGTGAGCGTATCCAGATCGGAATACTTCTCCTCGTCGCGCAGCTTGTGCAAAAAATCCATGCGCAAGTGGCGGCCATAGATTTCCTGATCGAAATCAAACAGGTGTACTTCCAGCACCGGTTTGCCGCTGTCATGTACGGTGGGCCGCACCCCCAGGCTGGCGACACCGCGCGTCACCCGTTGCGGCGATGATTCCGCCGCGCCATGCACTTCCACCGCAAAAATTCCGGACAGCGGCGGCCGATTGTGCCGCAATTGCATGTTGGCGGTGGGAAAACCGATCTTCTTGCCTAGCTTGTCGCCATCGACCACCCGCCCGCTGATACTGTAAGGCCGCCCCAGCAGGCGGCGGGCAAGATCCAGGTCACCGCTTGCCAACGCTTCCCGCACTGCGGTACTCGAAACTCGCAGGCCGTTCATGGTAAAGCTTGGCATTTCCGCCACTTCAAAACCATGCTGCGCCGAACACGCTTGCAACATGGCAAAATCGCCGGCGCGGCGCGCGCCGAAGCGAAAATCATCTCCTACCAGCATCCAGTGCACGCCAAGTCCGCGCTGCAGAATGCGGGCAATAAAATCCTCCGCGCTGATTTTTGCGAAATTGAAATTGAAGCGGCATACCTGCACTCGCTCCACGCCCGATTCAGCCAGCAGCTCCAGCTTCTCCCGCAAGCTGGTGAGCCGCGTGGGTGCTTGGTCCGGCGCAAAAAACTCGCGTGGGTGCGGCTCGAAAGTCATGACGCAGGAAACAAGGCCCCGCCGGTCAGCAGCTTCCTTCAACCGCGCAAGCATGGCTTGATGGCCCAGATGCACGCCATCGAAATTGCCTATGGTGAGCACAACCGGAGCTTCGGCTTGAACGGGAATTCCACGAGAAACATGCATGACACAAGGCTGCTTAAAAGCCTGAATTGTAGCCTGTTTCCGGCAGGCGGGTCTAGGCAGCCCAAGACATATTGGGTATGCTGAGCAAAATGATAATTACGTATTCTATTTGGCGTGATGCCGGGAGCGGGCCCTGTGTCCGCCGCCAGTAAGCTCTAATATCCTGTACTTGATAACATGGCAGCGAGAGGAAACTTACTGCATCTTTAGAGACTGAGTTCCCTTTTCTGGGATTAGAATGAAACTTCCGCAATCAAGGTTTCCTTTGAATGATTAATTTCGGCAACGTCTCCAAGCGTTACCCCAACAGCTATGATGCGTTGAAGAACATTACCTTCACCATCGAGACGGGTGAAATGGTCTTTGTTGCCGGCCATTCCGGTGCGGGCAAGAGCACGCTGTTGAAGCTCATTGCGGCGATCGAACGCCCCACTTCCGGCAGCATTATCGTTAATGGTCAGAACGTTGCTGCGCTTAAGGGCGCAGCGATTTCCATTCTGCGGCGCAATCTTGGTCTGGTTTTTCAGGATCAAAAAATTCTGTTCGACCGCAGCGTGTTCGACAACGTGCTATTGCCGCTGCAAATCGGCGGTTTTGATCCCAAGGCGGCAACCGGGCGGGTGCGTGCCGCGCTCGACAAGGTCGGGCTGCTGGATAAGGAGAAAGCGCGTCCCATTACGCTCTCCGGTGGCGAGCAGCAACGCTTGTGCATCGCCCGTGCAGTAGTCAATCGCCCCTCCATTCTGATCGCCGATGAGCCGACCGGCAACCTCGACACCGATTACGCGCGCGATATCATGGATATGTTCAGATCGTTTCATCAGGTGGGCGTGACGGTGCTGATCGCCACCCATGACGCGGAATTGCTGGGCGGTGCCCAGCAACGCATTCTGACACTTGATCACGGGAAATTGGCGGCATGAGCGCGTGGCTTTCGCATCACTCCTACGCTCTTGCCCTGGCACTGAAACGACTCGTGCGCACGCCGTTCTCCAGTCTGCTCAGCATCGCCGTAATGGGCATTGCCCTGAGTCTGCCCGCAGGGGGCTACATGCTGCTGGGAAACTTGCAAACCTTTTCCGGGCACATATCCGGCGCACCGCAGCTGAGCCTGTTTATGGCGCTGGATGCAAACCGGGATGAAGCTGCGCAGATCGAATCACGCTTGAAACAACACCCGCAGGTAGCGAGCTTTCAGTTCGTTCCCAAGGATAGCGCCTTGCAGCAACTCAAACAGGGCAATGGTCTGGCCGATGTGGTGGATAGCCTTGCGCAAAATCCGCTACCCGATGCTTTCGTGATCAACGCCAAGAGTACTGTTCCCGAGGTGCTGGAATCATTGCGTACCGAGATGCAGAAGTGGCCTAAGGCTGAACATGTGCAGCTTGACTCCGCCTGGGCCAGGCGGCTGGATGCACTGCTAAGCCTGGGGCGGGTGGCGGTTCTGATACTTGCTGCATTGCTGAGTTTCGCGCTGGTGGCGGTGACCTTCAACACCATACGCCTGCAAATCCTTACCCGGCGGGACGAAATCGAGGTATCGAAGTTGATCGGCGCAACCAACGGCTTCATTCGCCGCCCTTTTCTTTATTTTGGTGCAATCCAAGGAGTGGCGGGGGGAATCGCGGCATGGCTCGTCATCGCTCTCGGCATCTACCTGATCAATGGCGCGCTGGCCGATCTGGCATTGCTTTATGCGTTCGACTTCCGTCTGCACCATCTTTCCTCGGAAGACAGCATGAGCCTGTTGTTATTCTCAACCTGGCTGGGCTGGCTGGGGGCATGGTTGTCGGTCGCGAGCCATCTTTGGCAAATAGAACCAAGATAATTCAAAAGGTTATAGTGCTTTCGGCGGGAACTTTTTAAAAAACTGGCACTCTTATCAGCAGAGTGCTAATATTTTAGCAAGAAACCAAAAGACCCAAGGAGAATACGATGACTTTTGCTTTGGCCATACCTTCGACTAGCGGTAGTATCGAAAGCTATATCCAGTCTGTCAACCGCTTTCCCATTCTTTCCCAGGAAGAAGAAACTCGCTTGGCACGGTGTCTGCGAGACGAAGACGACATCGATGCAGCGCGCCAACTGGTGCTGTCACACTTGCGCGTGGTGGTCTCCATCGCCCGTGGCTACAGAGGCTATGGTCTGCCGCAAGCCGATCTGATTCAGGAAGGTAACATTGGTTTGATGAAAGCAGTCAAACACTATGATCCGGAACGCGGCGTACGGTTGATATCGTTTGCAGTGTACTGGATCAAGGCAGAAATTCACGAATTCGTTCTGCGCAACTGGCGGCTGGTAAAAATCGCCACTACCAAAGCGCAACGCAAGCTGTTCTTCAGTCTGCGCAGCATGCGGCAAGGACTGGATACCATGAATCCGGAAGAAGTCCATGCCATGGCAAAGCAGTTGGGAGTCAAGCCCGAAGAAGTGGTGGAAATGGAAACCCGCTTCAGCGGACGCGATATTTCGCTTGAACCCCTGTCCGAAGATGAAGATGAGGCATACAGCCCCATTGCTTATCTCACCGACGGTTCCGAGCCTTCACAATTGCTGGAGACCAAGCAAACCAACCGCCTGCACGGCGAGGGGCTGGAACAGGCACTGGCCAGTCTGGACGCTCGTAGCCGCCATATTATCGAAGCCCGCTGGTTGCGGGAAAAAGACAGCGCAACACTGCATGATCTCGCCGCCGAACTGGGCGTATCCGCTGAACGGGTCCGCCAGATTGAAGTCAAGGCAATGCAGAAGATGCGGGGCGCGTTGGCGCCGGCTACAGAGGCTCGCGCTTAATAATTTCAGCCGGGCCAATTGGTCTGGCTGAAAAGTTCCAGCATTAGCTTCGGTTGCTGTCCGCCCATTGTTCCGGTGTCAGCGTTTTCATGGACAGCGCATGGATCTCCTGCTTCATCCTGTCGCCAAGCGCGCGGTAGACCAACTGATGTTGCTGCACCATGTTTTTCCCCTGGAATTCAGCGCTGACAATGATGGCATTGAAATGATGCCCATCACCTTCCACCTGCACCAGTTCGCACGGTAAGGCGGTTTCGATATGAGTCTGTATGCTTTCTGCTGTAACCATTCCGGTTTCCTTTTTTAGGTGAATACTGTTCGACACGCAATCACATCTGCCTTGTGCCGATTCGCAAAAAACGTAAAGATTAATGCCGCAGCTTGTAGCCTATTTTCAGCATTTGCAATGTCAGCCATGATACTGCCAGAAAGCATGTCACCACAATTGCAAAACTGAAGTAAGGCGAAACATCCGACACGCCGAAGAAACCGTAGCGAAACCCGTCGATCATGTAGAAAAACGGATTGAAATGGGACAGGCTTTGCCAGAACGGTGGCAGCGAGTGGATTGAATAGAACACGCCGGACAGAAACGTCAGTGGCAGAATGATGAAGTTCTGGAATGCGGCAAGCTGATCGAACTTTTCTGCCCAGATGCCGGCGATAACGCCCAGCGCACCCAGCAAGGCACTGCCCAGCAGGGCAAACAGGAGCACCCACGGGAACGAACGTAACGGCACTTCGAAAAATCCCAGCGTCACCAGGTAAACCCCCAGCCCCACCATCAGTCCGCGCGCTATCGATGCCAGCACATAGGCCAGAAATATTTCGCGGTAGGACAGCGGCGACAGCAGCATAAACACGATGTTGCCAGTGACTCTCGATTGAATCAGGCTGGATGACGAGTTGGCAAAAGCATTTTGCAGCACCGCCATCATCACCAGGCCGGGAATCAGGAAAGCCGTATAAGCCACACCGGGATACGCCTGCACGTGGTCTTCCAACACGTGGGAAAAAATCAGCAAATAAAGCAAGGTAGTCAGCACCGGCGCGAGGACAGTCTGAAAGCTCACTTTCCAGAATCGAAGCAATTCCTTGTGGAACAAAGTGTAAAACCCGGTCATGCCGCTTCCTGGCTTTCCGTACTGCCCATGATTTTCACGAAAACCTCTTCCAGATCTGGCTGCAGCAGCTGCATTTCCAGCACCTGCACCTGTGCCCTGCGCAACGCCGCCAGCACATCCTCGATCTCGGAATATTCTTTGACTGTCAGAATGCAGTAACCCTCATCGTGACTAGTCAGCAGCGGCTGTAGCGCCTCAGGCAGCGTATCGGGTGCCAGCCGCAGCCGCACTGAAGCTCCGGAAATACTGTTGATGAGATTCTGGGTACTGTCGAGTGCGACGACTTTGCCCTGTTTCAGCATCGCTACGCGATTGCACAGCGCTTCCGCTTCATCCAGATAATGCGTGGTCAGCACGATGGTGTGGCCATCGCGGTTCAATTGTTTGATGAAGCGCCATAGCGCCTGGCGCAACTCCACATCCACTCCGGCGGTGGGTTCATCCAGCACGATCACCGGCGGTTTATGCACCAGCGCTTGAGCCACCAGCACACGTCGCTTCATGCCGCCGGACAGAGCGCGCATGTTGGTGTTGGCCTTGTCGGCAAGGTCCAGATGATGAATTATTTCATCTATCCAGGAATCATTCTTCTTCAGGCCATAATAGCCAGATTGAATAACCAGGGTTTCACGCACGGTGAAGAAAGGGTCGAACACCAGTTCTTGTGGCACCACACCGAGCAGACGGCGGGCTTCGCGATAGCCAGTCACGACATCGTGCCCCATTATTTTGGCGCTACCGCTGCTGGCCAGGGTCAGCCCCGCAAGTATATGGATAAGCGTGGTCTTGCCCGCACCGTTGGGTCCGAGCAAAGCAAAGAATTCACCGGGGTTGATTTCAAGATCGATGCCCTCCAAGGCAGTGACTGCCCCAAAGCGCTTGTGCATCTGTTTGATTTCGATTGCCAGAGTCATTGAGGAAGCGGTTCTAATTCAAATACTGCTTTGGGCATAGTAGCCACGAGGGTATCCTGAATGGTGTTTAATGGGTTAAGGGCGATTTACTCCCTCTTAGTTAAGTTTGTACTAACTTTGACTTGGCTGCCGCTAGTATCTCTTTTAAGGTTGGTTTTACTGCTATTTTGCTGTTCGGATTTTTAACCTCTTCTCTGATGATCTCAATTGCTTCAGTTACAACGTGCTTTACCTCGTCCAAGAACTCTTTTGCTATAGGGTCGCCTCGCCCGTCTGGTACGGGAACCCAACGCGCATAAATGGCTTCTACCTTATGCTTCCTGTTAAAGGTGCTGCCTGCTCCCCTCAGGTTATAAGCTTCCAACCATGTAGATTGCGGCTGCTCCTTGATGCGCTGCTTGCTGATGTCCCCCAACTTATTGGTAACGAGTGACTTGATACGGTCAATGATTTCTCGCCTTTCGTCCGGTGTGGTATCTGCACTCCATTGGTCAGGATTTTCAAGAAAACGAGACACTGAAATACCCAGTGAAGACCGCAAGTTTGATGACGGCTGTAGGTGGTAGCCGTCATCAAAATTCTCAGCATATCGGCGACTCATGGCTTTGATACTTTGCCACGGTTCAGTGTCAATTTTAGGGTGCCGTTCAAGTCCAAGGCGCGCTTTCCAAGGAGTGCGGAATGAAAGAGCCGCTTCCTGAATTGCCAAAACGAGGTGGTCAGTGCTGTATTCAGGGAACGCCGCTGCCCTAACGTTTGGTGGAGCACCTTCTTGGAGTCTCTTCATCAGGCGATTCAATTCTTTATGTGCTTTTTTCGCGTCTGCTTTGTCGATGTCGCCCAAGAAGAAAGTATTCTCCTGTAGGTGATCCAGCAAGTGTCGCGCGGCAGCGGTAGAAACATTCTTGGCTACTTGATTGTCAGCTACGTTGCGCAATCCATTGCGCACATGTTCGTATTTGGCTCGACCTTTGAGACTTTCACCAGACACGGCATCCATGTGTGTAAACGCCATTGCCAGCTTTTTAGTATTTCCAGTTGTTACGACACCCTCCAGCGCCTTGCCTGCAGAAAAATGGGTCATGGCATTTTTTGCGCTATCTACCAATAGGATGACATCGCTATCATCAAATAAAGAGACGATATGTTCTGGCAAGTCTGCGCTTGAATTTGCTTTATGCCCCAATCCCTCTGTATCTATGAGAATGATTCGTGCATGACTCGAATTCCATTCTGGGGAAAAAGATCCTGCAACCCTTAAGCCATTAACAAGTGGTGTAAGAAGTTTGCCCCATGACTTTACTGAGTTCCCCGAAAAAAACCTTACTGCATCAAGGAAGATTTTTCGCTCATCTATAGGCATTTCAAGACGCCACGCCATAGGCCAGCCTGTAGTACTTTTTTCGTATTGCCCAATCTGAATGTGGTCAAACTTACCACGTATTTCATCAAGGACATCGGAAACAAGCTCGGTATATTCGGCAGAGTTTTCTACATCCTCTTGAATCAGGTCTAAGGCAGAATTTCTGTCTTCTGCGATCAGCGTATCAAGTTTACCGTGCTGCTCCTCCACCACATCCCGATGTTTTTTTGCAAGCGCCACTAGTCGTGATACATAACTTTCCAGCCTATTTTTAAGAAGCAGTGCATCGGATAAGGAAATTGCATCATCTTCGCCTACCTGAGAATCAACTTCCTCAGCATAAGGGTCTTCCTCATCCTCCAAGCTGGAATAATCTCCTAAGAGGTATTTGAGTCGAAAGCGCATATCACTCTGCTCAAGAAATACGCGAGCAGTTTCCTCTTTAGAACCATCTACGGCCCGTAGCACTGCCGATGACACGGCCTCTTCGACTTCAAAACGTGCTTCATGTTCTGACAGAAAAGTCACGACCGCGCTAAAACCACCCTCACGAGTAATGACCTCGGTAGGGAAGGTTGTGGTGCGATTGACAGAGGTCGAAGGGAAGCGATCCCGTTCAGGGTGCGAACCAATTAACTGGCGTAATAGTGTTGTTTTACCTGCACCTGGTACACCCAGTAGAAGCACCTGACTGTAACCTTCTGTAGCACTTGGAAGCGGTAGATATTGATCTCGCAATAGACGTGCGTTACGGGAGCGCGGCTCTATTTCAGCATAAAAAATATCAATTACCCGAGGATCAAACCGTTTCGCAGCCTCGGCGCGCGCGCCCAGTGACCATAAGGTTTGGTCTCTTAGAATTTCGTTAAGTTGGGCGATAAGACCTTCAGCCTCCACTTGGCTCTCTGTGCCAAGACCCTTGCGGGTTTTGCGACCAGGTCTATTTGCATTATCGAGCTTAAGGGGATGCCTAAAGTCTGCCAGCCAAGATTTACGACCAGGATTTTGTCGAGCGGCTGCCGTGTAGTTTTTTTCCATTATTATCTCCGCGATGTGCCAAGGTGTGCCGAATAATACAGACGAGGATCTTGTCTGTCAACAATTAATTGGAACATCATGGAACATCTCTGTTGCTCGAGAAACAGCTCTCCGTCGACCCCAACTTTAATGTCTAGGTTAATTACACTTCTTCATTAGCCATCGTTACCGGTGCTCTGGCAGCATCCACTAGCACCAACTTGAAACCGCTGTTGCGCAAATCCACCGACTAATAGATCGGCACAACATGCTCCTGCCATTGGCCGCGCAGCCAGTGTTCAATCACCGGCATGGGATAGTGCTTAGCATCAGGCCAACTGCAAATCTGGATAATATTTGGCCTTGATCCGGTCAACGTAATTGATCAGATTGTCTTTTGACAAGCCATGTTCCTTGAGCGGCGATTCGATCGGGCATCCAAAGGTGTTAATCAAAAAACCGAAAGCGCTCGCATCCAGGGTAGTCGGCCGATCGCCCAGGAAATACTTCTTGTCACCGAGGCACGCCGATAACGCATTGATATCCTGCTTACCGAGCGCAAAGATCTCTTCAGCTTCGTGCCGGCCGGTGCCATGCCCATAAATCTGCTGTTTGATCTTGTGGCGATAGTAAGCAGCCGCCATGTCGCGAATGACGGGTGGCATTACCCCAAAAATAGCTAGCTTGTTGACTTGCCAATTTGAGTCGGTGTACTGCCATCGCGAATACATCGTAGCCCAAAACAAATGCTCTTCAAGTAAGCGCTGCATCGCCAGAGACAGCGCCAATTCAGCTTCACTTAGCCCCTTGTCCAGATCGTTATACTTTGTTTTCAGATACAGCACGATAAAACGCGAATCCCCTAAAATTTTGCCGTCATCTTCAATGTAGGGCAGCTTGCCCTTTGGTGCGCTCAAGGGAAGCGTTGGCTTAATTTCATATTCAATGCCTGCCATCCGCAAATAGGTCTCCGTCTTGCAACAAAAATGACTTAAGTTTGGAAGGCTATAGTTGCATGGGGGCAGGAGCATTACCCCGGTACTATGGTGTTTCCTGCCGTCGAGCAACGCTGAGTGAGCGGTCACTTGCTATGTAGCAGGTGCGGCGAATGAGCGGCTTATTGCTATATTGAACGTCCGCTCAAGGTTGTTTCCAAAGGCCGGTGTCGTAAAAGCTTCGACACGGTCAGAATCGGGCTGCGACTGCTTTTGGCTTACACCAAAGGAATCAACTCGGAAACACCGTACAACTGGGCGAGGCTTTTCAGGGTGTTTGGCAAGTTAGTGAAATGCAGTTGCCGGTTGTGACTGCGTGCCTTGCGCTGCCATTCCAGCAGCATGCTGACGGCAGACGAATCCACTTCCGTCACCTGCGCCAAATCAATCACCAAGTCGTCGCGATCAAACAAGGCAACGCCCTGCTCGGTCACCGCGACGACATTGTCTATGGTTACAGCCCCCTGGATGCTCAGCCTGTTGCCATCACGCAGAATCATGTCTTATCGTCACAGATGATTAATTTGCTGCAGTCTTGTTCTCTTTATCTTTGGCTTCCAGCGACCGGTTCTTGTCCTGTAGCGTCTTAAGCAGTTTGCTGACGCCTCCATCACGAATCTGGGTATTGAAAGAACCGCGATAGTTGGTGACCAGACTTACTCCAGCCACCGTTACATCGTATACCTTCCAGCTATCGGCAGACTTTTCCATGCTGTAATCGATTGGTACAGGCACTTGACCGTGGTCCTCTATTACTTGCGTTTTGACCGTGACATCGGTGTCATCCGGCTTGACTCTCGCCGGCTCCACTTTGATCTGGTGGTCACGATAGCTAGCCAGTGCGTTGGAGTAAGTACGTACCAGCAGGGTACGAAATTCCTTCACCAATTCCTGTTGCTGGTCAGGCGTGGCCATGTTCCAGTTCTTGCCCATCGATAGCCGGGTCATACGAGTGAAGTTAAAATGGGGTAGCACCTTGGCTTCCACCAAATTAAGAATCTTGCCTGTATTGCCCGCCCGAATATCTTTATCCTGCCTGATAATGGTGAGCACCTCCTGTGCGGTATTATCAACCAAGGTATCGGGTGGGATTTCCACCGCCCATGTGGGAGACGTCAGCAACCATGCGGCTAAAAATGCAGAAATACCTAAATATGTCTTCATGCTTTCCTCGTTAATATAAATTATTACCGTACAGCAGACCCCGAACGGACATCATGCTGGCGAAATGTGTTAATTCTTGTCACCATTACTTTCTGATGCCTTGTTGAATAAAAACCGTCCGATCATTTCTTCCAGCACCAGCGCCGAATTAGTTTTCATGACCTTATCACCACTTTTCAGCATGACCTCGTCACCACCGGCTGCCAGGCCGATATATTGCTCGCCCAAAAGTCCGGAAGTAAGAATGCTGGCAAAAGTATCCTTGGGAAACTGATAGCGGCTGTCTATGCTCATAGTAACTACGGCATCGAAAGTCTCCGTGTTAAACTGGATATCCACCACCCGTCCCACCACCACACCCGCACTTTTCACCGGCGCTCTAGGCTTCAAACCACCAATATTCTCAAAATTTCCCATCAGTGTATAGCTCTGTGCCGCACTGTAAGTGCCCATGTTCCCCACTTTCAACGCCAGCACCAATAATGCACCTATCCCTGCGGTGACAAATAGCCCCACCCACAAGTCCATTGTTGTCCGCTGCATCAGCTCATTCCTCTAAACATGAATGCGGTCAAAACAAAATCCAGCCCAAGAATCGCCAGTGACGAAGTCACCACCGTGCGAGTGGTAGCGCCGGATACTCCCTCTGCCGTCGGTGGCGCATCGTAACCTTCAAACACCGCAATCGCCGTCACCGCCACACCAAAGACACAAGTCTTGATAACCCCGTTGACGATGTCGTAGCGAAAATCCACCGCGTTTTGCATTTGTGACCAGAATGACCCTTCGTCCACGCCGATAAGCACCACTGTCACCAAATAACCACCAAATATGCCGACTGCAGAAAACATCGCTGCCAGAAATGGCATCGAAATTACTCCCGCCCAGAAGCGCGGTGCGACTACCCGCGCTATTGGATCCACTGCCATCATTTCCATCGCCGCCAGTTGCTCGGTAGCTTTCATCAAGCCGATTTCAGCGGTAATGGCGGAACCGGCGCGACTGGCAAACAACAGCGCCGCCACTACCGGTCCCAACTCACGCACCAATGACAGCGCCACCAATGTCCCCACGGCTGACTCGGAACCGTATTTTTGTAGCGTCTCGTAGCCCTGTAAACCCAGCACCATGCCAACAAACAGCCCCGATACAACGATGATGATCAGCGACAGCACGCCGGTAAAATAAATCTCCCGGATGATGAGATTAAAGCGCCGCAGGCTGATACCCGACTTCAACAGCATCAGCATAAAGAAGCGGCTGGCACGACCCAGCCGCCAAACACTCTCTATCACTCGATGACCGACGCCCCGGATGCCGAGAGCAATGCGCCTAGGCAAGACTGCTCCCCAGTCTCAAATCATTTGCGTACGTCTCGGCAGGATAGTGAAACGGCACTGGGCCGTCTTCTTCGCCATGTACAAATTGATGCACAAAGGGCGCAACCGATCCACGCACTTCTGCTGGCGTGCCATGTGCTGCGATCACGCCATCTGAAATGAAATAAACGTAGTCAACAATTTTCAACGACTCCTGCACATCGTGGGTCACGACTATCGAAGTCATGCCCAATGCGTCGGTCAGGCGACGGATCAAATTTCCGATTACACTCAATGAAATTGGGTCGAGACCTGTAAACGGCTCATCATACATGATGAGCAACGGGTCAAGCGCAATCGACCGGGCCAACGCTACACGTCGCGCCATCCCACCCGAGAGCTCCACCGGCATCAGTTTATGTGCACCACGCAGACCAACGGCATGCAGTTTCATCAGTACCAGATCGCGAATCACAGATTCCGGCAAGTTGGTATGCTCCCGCATCTGGAATGCCACGTTATCGAACACCGACAGATCGGTAAACAGCGCACCGAACTGGAACAGCATGCTCATTTTTCGACGTATCTGAAACAGCTCGTCTCTGCCGAGTTCATGCACTGCCTGGCCGGCAATCTTGACATAACCCGAGGAGGGGGCTACAGCACCACCGATCAGCCGCAATAATGTAGTCTTGCCGCAACCACTGCCACCCATGATAGCGATGACCTTGCCGCGTGGCATGGTCATGTTGATGCCCTTCAGGATGGCACGCTTATCGTAAGAGAAATTCAGGTCATTAATTTCAACCAGGGTTTCAGATGTCATTCTGCTGAAAGAGTCGGTACTTGATTTGACAGGATGTTGATTCTAATCCAAATGCGCTTTCCGTACAGCTCCATAATCGGGGTTGCTGGCCTTCAATGCTGTTGTATTACTAACAAAGTATTGCCATTGTACTTAAGGGACTAGGGGTAAAGCAAAAGCAGCCGGTATCCTGCTGCGTTCAAATCACTACTGGCAAGATGGAGTCTGATGTCGACTTCGCGAGCAGGTGCAATCGTCTGGACTGGATTCACGTCTCCGCCGAGATATTCTCCGGGGGTGAAGATGCGGCTTGCGAGAGGCTGATCCTGAATGTCGGTGAGAGTTAGTTCCAGCGCAGGATATGCTTGCGGGAATGGGGCATAGTTACGCACGGTGGCAGTAAGAATAACGACACCGCTATTCTGCGCAGGGTCTGTCTGTAAATCAGATGACTCGATACTCAGCAGCTCCGCTTGTTGTGGTAGCGGGATGGTACAACGCAAGAGCTCGCAGTATTGCTCCAGGTACGGGCGGGTACTGGGTGCGAGAACGGAAATCTCGGTGCGGTAAGAATAAGCTACTTGTCCCGCCAACAGAAGCAACAAGAACAGACTGGCAAAACCCCAGCCGCGCTGGCTCTTGCGCGGCCGTATGCTATCGTAAGGGTAGTGTTCCAGCATCGCGCTAGCCGTGTCTGAAACTTCTGCGGCCGGTTCTTGCGTAACCGCTGATATGGTAGTGGATGCCACGTCACTCGTTGTTATCTCATGCGGAAGGATGGACGGTAGCACCGTTTGATCAGACAAACCTGGTGCGGGCAGAGCATCCGTTCTTGCACCCAAGGTGTTGGATGAATCATCGGCTTCCGGCTCCTGCACCGTAATCAGGGTGGTAAAGCCGTTAAACACATGAGTGCAATGCCCACAACGCACATCGCCGCCATGCGCCTGTAAATGCTGAGCGGTCACGCGAAAAGCGGTTGCGCAATTAGGGCAGCGGGTTACCAGTGCCATGATCCCGGTCTTGCAAATAACTTGATTTCACTTTCTTGTCCCCGTTAGCAGTACCCAACCCTCCCGCTCTCCTGCGATGCGCATCTCAAACCACTGTCGGTAGGTGCGCTCCACTTCTTCCGCCTGATCTCTAAGTATGCCGGAAAGCGCAATACACCCACCTTTGCGGGTCATGCTCATCAGTAGCGGGGCGAGTACGATCAGCGGGTTGGCAAGGATATTGGCGACAACCACATCCGCCCAAGCTGCAGTGGCCAAGGCTGCCTGAGGTGCAGACTGAGGCGTGTAAAACTCCGCTTGCATTTGATCCAGTTGATTGCGCCGCGCATTGTCGCGGCTTGCCACAACCGCCTGGGGGTCTATGTCTATGCCCACTGCGTGGCCCGCACCCAGCTTCAGCGCGGCAATGGCGAGTATGCCGGAGCCGCAGCCATAATCCAGCACATCTTCGCCGCCTCGCAGG
The DNA here is from genome assembly GCA_043721435.1 of Nitrosospira sp. Lineage (GTDB taxonomy): Bacteria > Pseudomonadota > Gammaproteobacteria > Burkholderiales > Nitrosomonadaceae > VFJL01. Next base: position 20,821 of record JAYSQR010000051.1, read on the forward strand.
TTTTCGTCAAGCCAGGCAAGGCACAGTTGCGTGGTTGGGTGGCTGCCGGTACCGAAGGCCAGCCCTGGATCGAGTATCAGACTGACGGCGGTGGGATCGGGTATCTGATGCCAGCTAGGGACAATCCACAGTCGTGATGATATCTGGATCGGGGTAAATTGCGCCTGACTAAGCCGCACCCAATCCTGCTCCGGCACTTCCGCCAAGCGGTAGATGGGTAGACTACCAAGCCCGGCTGCTTGCACCGCAGCCTGCACAACGGCGCTCACATCTGCATCCGCATCGAACAGCGCGGTAATTTCTGCTAGCGGCCAGATTTTTTCGGGAAGTTCGCCGGGCTCACCGAATAAGGGCTGTTCCCGTTCCGTCCCGGCAGCAGCATCGTGTATATCCGCCGACAACGCGCCCAGCTCGAGCAATGCATCGCTCAGAATTTCGGCGTGTGCGGCATCGGTCTCTATGGTGAGGGATATCCAGGACATATTCTTATGTACGGATAAAATCAGTCGGCGTAAAACTGACTCATCCGACTGATGTGCATCGAGTGTATTTCTTGCCTGCGGGTATGAAAATTTGTGCTTTAACTGAGCTTGTTGTAGTTGGCGAGTTTCTGCTCGAGGTAATGGATAGGGGTGCCGCCACGCAGAAAAGCCGCGTCGGACAACAGATCAAGGTGCAATGGAATATTCGTCTTTATGCCTCCAACCACCATTTCGGACAGCGCGATACGCATACGCGCGATAGCCTGGTCACGGGTGTCCCCATAGGCAATTACTTTACCAATCATGGAGTCGTAATATTGCGGCACCATATAATGTTGATAAATGTGGGAATCGACGCGAATGCCAGGTCCGCCTGGAGCATGATACTGGGTGATGCGGCCGGCGGATGGTGTGAGTTTATAAGGGTCCTCGGCATTAATACGACACTCGATCGCATATCCCTTAGACACGATGTCGCGCTGGCGAAAACCCAGTTTCTCGCCAGCGGCTACACGAATCTGTGCCTGGACCAAGTCGATCCCGGTAACCGCTTCGGTAACGGGATGTTCGACCTGCAGCCGCGTGTTCATTTCGATGAAATAAAATTCGTTATTCTCAAACAGGAATTCAAACGTGCCCACGCCGCGATAGCCGAT